>DATHUZ010000345.1:0-13132 GCA_035461725.1 Anaerolineae bacterium | reverse complement strand
GCCTGCTGTGCGCCGGGATGGCGGGGCTCATCTTTTTCCAGACGGTGGTCAACGTCGGCATGAACATCGGGTTGATGCCCGTCACCGGCATCCCCCTACCCTTTGTCAGCTACGGCGGCAGCTCCTTTATGAGCCTGATGGTGGGCATGGGGCTGGTGGAGAGTGTCGCCATGCGCCATAAAAAACTCGAGTTCGACTGATGCCGGCGCGCCTATCCCTCATCCGGGGCGATGACCGCTATCACAACGTGTGTGCGGCCCTCGACGCCCTCGACGATCAGATCGACCTGGCCGGCAGGCGCCGGGTGCTGATCAAGCCAAATTTCGTAGCCACCGACAATCCCCTGGCGACGACCCACGCCGACGCCACGCGCGCACTGCTCGACTTTCTCCGGCGGCGCTACGACGGGCCGATCTCGATCGCCGAAGGACCGGCGGTCGGGACAGCGGCGGAGGCGTTCGCGCGTTTTGGGTACCAGGAGCTGGCGCGCGAGTACCACGCGGAGCTGTTGGACCTGAACCACGACGAGACCATCGGCGTGGACGCGCGTGACTGGCGCCTGCGACCGCTGCGCCTCCAGATGGCGCGCAGCGCGCTGGAGAGTGACTTTCGGATCTCCATCGGTCCGCCGAAAACGCACGACGTCGTGATCGTGACGCTCAGCATCAAGAACATGGTGATGGGCACGCTGGTCAGCCGCTTCACACACGCCGGCGATAGCCAAAACGGACGAGGTGGTGACGGCGGCGCGGTCGGCAGGCTGAGCAAGCTGCTCAAGGGCATCGTGCCCGAGTGGGTGCGTGGGCTGCCGCCCGCCGAGTGGGCCGAGTTTCGCGCCATGAGCCTGCTGGAGCCGAGCGACAAGATGAAGATGCACCAGAGTTACCCCGTGATCAACCTCAACCTGGCGCTGCTGGCCCCGCACGTGATGCCCCACCTGGCCGTGCTCGACGGCTGCGAAGCGATGGAGGGCAACGGCCCGACAGGTGGCACGCCGGTGCCGCTCCGCGTGGCGGTGGCAGGCACCGATGCGCTCGCGGTCGACGTGTTGGGCGCGGCACTGATGGGGTTCGACGCCCGCGAGGTGGGCTATCTGCACTACTGCGCACGTCTAGGGCTTGGGACCGCCGACCTGGCCGAGATCGAAGTAGTGGGCAATGCGACGCTGGACGAGTGCCGCCGCTCGTTCCGGCCCCACGACCGCTACAAGCGCCAGCGGCGCTGGCCGTCGCCGCGCGTGGCCGCGCAGATCGAGGCTTGGCAGCATGGGCGATGACGATTATACCGTTCGCCCTGCCGTGCACGAGGACCTCGACAGGGTGACAGAGCTGCTCTTGGCGCTCCAGGATCACCTCGAAGCCTCCAATCCCGACCTGTGGCGCATGGACGACGAGGCGCGCGCCAACTTGAAGGGGGTGACCGCCGGACGGTTGGCGGCGGACAAGGGCTGCGCCCTGGTCGCCGAACACGGGGTCGACGGCGTGGTGGGCGTGATTTTCGGCCGGGTGGTCACCAACAACCGCTACGATCCGCCGCGCGCGGGGGTAATCGACCAGGCATTCGTGCGCGCCGACCACCGGCGGCGGGGCGTGGCGACGCTGTTAGTGCGGGCCGTATGCGCCTTTTTCGCACAGCAGGACGTCGAGGACCTGTCGCTGCGCTACGTGGCGGGGAACGTCGAGGCGGCGGCCTTCTGGACCGCGCTCGGCTTTGTGCCCCGCATCGTCACGACCGGGGCCTCGCGCGGCGTCGTGGAAGGGCTGGTGCGGTAACTCTCACGCTGCAGGCGCGGCGTCGATCATCGCCCGCAACTGCGCGTGCCGGTCGCGATACGCCTCTTCTGTGCACAGGGGCGTGCACTCGGCCAGATCTGCCTGGCCCACCACGAGCTTGTTGGCAAAGACCAGGCATGTGGGGTAGTCGCAGGCGCCACAGTTGGTGCCCGGCAGCAGCTTGTACACGGGCAAGGGACCCAGGCGCCGCCGTTCGACGCTGCTGGGCACGATCTCGCCTCGCCTCGCCCATGTGTCGTTCAGAAGCTGCTGCAGGCGCGTCATCGTCTCGACCCCCTCGTCGGCATCCTCCAATCCCCCGATCGCCATCCTGTAGGGCTGCAGCGCCACGGGGTGCCCCTCGAATCGGAAACGCAGCGTCTCGGCGCGCGTGTGCAAGAGCGCGTCGGGCAGGATCGCGTTCAAGTAGGGGAACAGCGGGCTGATGTCGGCGTGGACGTGGCCGATCATCGTCACCCTTTCCCTGTCGGCGCTGCACGCCGGCAGGCCGATCTCGGTTTCGTAGCTCGTCACCAACATCTTGTCTCCTCGCGTACATTTGCGGCTGGTAATGGTTTTTCTCGCACGTCGTGCCTGGCGAGTTTGATAATGGTCGCGCTGATTATACTCCGGTGGGCCACCTTGTCAAGCTCGATAGCTCTTTCCGGGACCCCGGTCTTGACATTTTGTGTTATCGACCCTTGGTAAATGATCAAACAGCCGAACAGTGAGCCCCTGGCGTCAGCCGAGGGTTGGTCACGGCTCGCCTGGGAAGGCCCGGTCGGCCGTCACGGACCCCCACCAGGTGATGGGGGCTTGCTAGATCGTCGACTTGGATAATCACCGCGCGCACAAGGTTGCGAACTTGGGCGGAGTCTGGTATACTGTGCGGAATTGGAATCGATTCAGAGGAGGGTGTACCCGTGGCCGATAAATCGGTCCGCGTCCGGATCGCGCCCAGTCCCACCGGCTACTTTCACGTCGGCTCGGCGCGGACGGCGCTCTTTAACTGGCTTTTTGCCCGCCAGCATGGCGGGCAGTTCATCGTGCGCGTCGAGGATACCGACCGCACGCGCTACAACCCCGAGGCGGTGCCCGACCTGATCGCCAGTCTGCGCTGGCTCGGGCTCGACTGGGACGAAGGCCCCGAGGTGGGCGGGCCATACGGACCCTACTGCCAGTCGGAGCGGCTCGAGATCTATCAAAAGTATGCCAACCAGCTCGTCGAGCAGGGCCACGCCTACCGCTGCTACTGCTCACCCGAGCGGCTGGAGAGCCTGCGCGAGGCGCAGCGCGAGGCCAAAGAGGACGTCGGCTATGACAGGCACTGCCGCTGGCTGACCGGCGACGAGCGCGCTGCCTATGAGGCGCAGGGGATCACGCCCGTGGTGCGGCTCAAGGTGCCGCTCGAAGGCCAGACTTCCTTCCACGACGTGCTGTTTGGCACCATCACCGTCGAGAACTCGAGCCTCGACGACCTGGTTCTGCTCAAGAGCGACGGGTTTCCGACCTACCATCTGGCCGTCGTGGTCGACGATCACCTGATGGAGATCAGCCACATCATGCGCGGCGACGAGTGGATGCCGTCGGTGCCCAAGCACGTGCTGCTTTACCACGCGTTCGGCTGGGAGATCCCGGTGTTCGCCCACGTGCCCCTGATCCTGGCGCCGACAGGCAAGGGCAAGCTGAGCAAGCGCCACGGCGGCGTCGAGATCCGCTACTTTCGCGAGAACGGCTACCTGTCCGAGGCGATGGTCAACTACCTGGCGCGCGTCGGTTGGAGCTATGACGACAAGACCGAGATTTTCAGCCGCGACGAGCTGATCGAGGCCTTCAGCCTCGCTGGTGTGAATAACTCGCCCGCGCGCTTTTCCTACGAGCGGCTGGAGTGGATGAACGGCTACTATATCCGGCAGCTCGCTCCCGCCGACCTGGCGGAGCGGCTGGTCCCTGTCCTGGGAGGTGCGGGGTACGACGTGACGGCCAAAGCGCTGGCACCGATCGTACCCCTGATCCAGGAGCGGCTCAAGACGTTGTGCGACGTGGTCGAGTGGACCGCCTTTTTCTTCAAAGAGGCGCTCGACTACGACCCGGCGCTGCTCGTGGGCAAAAAGATGACGGCGGCCGAGTCGCTGGCGGCGCTGCGCCGCGTGCGCGAGCTGCTCGCCGGCCTGCGCGATTTCCGGGCCGAGGCGATGGAAGCGCCGATGCGCGCGCTGGCCGACGAGCTGGGGGTCAAGCCCGGCTCGCTCTTCGGCATCGTGCGCGGCGCGGTGACCGCCCAGCAGGTGTCGCCGCCGTTGTTCGAGACGATCGAGATCCTGGGGCGCGAGCGCACGCTGGCGCGTATCGACGCCGCGCTCCAGGTTTTGCACGACCAGGAGTAAAGTGAGGGACCAGCATGTCTGAAAAGGAAGAGTTGAGCGCAACAGAATCGACGGACGTATCTGACTACCCGACGGACGTATCTGTCTACCCGACAGACGTATCTGTCTACCCGACAGACTTTATCCGCGAGGCGGTGGCGGAGGACCTGCGGACGGGGCGCTACACCTATGTGCGCACCCGTTTTCCTCCCGAACCGAACGGCTACCTGCACATCGGCCACGTCAAGGCGTTTACCATCGATTTCGACGTGGCCGACGAGTTCGGCGGAGAGTACAATCTACGCTTCGACGATACCAACCCGGTCAAGGAAGAGGTCGAGTACGTGGAGGCCCAGAAGCGGGACATCCGATGGCTCGGCTACGACTGGGAAGATAAAGAGTTCTACGCATCGGACTATTTCGATCAGCTCTACGAATGGGCGATCGACCTGATCAAGCAGGGCAAGGCCTACGTCGACAACTTGAGCCCGGAAGAGATCAGCGAATACCGCGGCCGGTTCGGCGAGCCGGGCCGCGAGAGCCCATACCGGGACCGGCCGGTGGAAGAGAACCTGGCGCTGTTCGAAAAGATGCGCGCCGGCGAGTTCGCCGAAGGCGAGGCGGTGCTGCGTGCCAAGATCGACATGCAGTCGGGCAACATGAACATGCGCGACCCGGTGATGTACCGCATCCTGCACGCCTCCCACCACCGCACGGGCGACAAGTGGTGCATCTATCCCATGTACGACTGGGCGCATGGCCAGTCGGACTCGATCGAGGGCGTCACTCACTCGTTCTGTGACCTGGGGTATGAGGATCACCGGCCGCTCTACAACTGGTTCGTCGAGCAGCTCGGCATCTTTGCCCCGCGCCAGATCGAGTTCGCTCGCTTTAACCTGAGCCACACGGTCTTGAGCAAGCGCTTTCTGCTCCAGCTCGTGCGGGAAGGGCGCGTCGCTGGCTGGGATGACCCGCGCATGCCGACCCTGGCGGGCATGCGTCGGCGGGGCTATACCCCGGAGGCGATCCTGGCTTTCATCCGGGGCGTCGGTGTGTCCAAGAAGGAAAGCCTGGTGGACATGGCCCTGCTCGAGTACTACCTGCGCGAGCACCTGAACAAGATTGCTCTGCGGGTGATGGGCGTGCTCCGTCCGCTGAAGGTGACGATCACGAACTATCCGGAAGGCAAAGTGGAAGAGCTCGAGGCGATCAACAACCCGGAGGACGAGGGTGCTGGGACGCGCATGCTGCCCTTCTCGCGCGAGCTCTACATCGAGCAGGAGGACTTTCGCGAGGACGCGCCCAAAAAATGGTTTCGGCTGGCGCCCGGTGCCGAGGTGCGCCTCAAGCACGCGTACTATATCACCTGCCAGCAAGTCATCAAGGACCCGGAGACGGGCGAGGTGGTAGAGCTGCTGTGCACCTACGATCCCGAGAGCCGGGGCGGCAGCACGCCGGACGGCCGCCGGGTCAAGGGCACGCTCCACTGGGTGTCGGCCCCACACGCGGTGGACGCCGAGGTGCGCCGGTACGACAGGTTGTTCACCGTGCCGGAGCCGATGGACACCCGGGAGGGGGAGACCTGGACCGACTTTCTCAACCCCAGCTCACTCGAGGTACTGACTGGCTGCAAGGTCGAGCCCGGATTGGCCGATGCCGAGCCGGGCACGCGCTACCAGTTCCTGCGTCTCGGCTACTTTGTCGTCGACCCCGACTCTACGCCCGGCCGCCCCGTCTTTAACGAGACGATCGGCCTGCGCGACACGTGGGCCAAGATCGAGAACAAGTAAAGAGTTGGAAGGCCGGAAGGGTGACCGTCCGGCCTTCCAACCTTCCACTCTTCCAGCCTTGCGGCGCCGGAGCCCACGCGAAATTTGGCAGAATCACCGCTTTGTGCTAGAATGGCGCGCGTCCAATGGGGGATCGTCTAACGGCAGGACAGGCGGCTCTGGACCGTCTAGTCGGGGTTCGAATCCCTGTCCCCCAGCCTGCAAGCTCTCGCCACACGGCGAGGGCTTTTTTGTTCGCGTCTGGAGTTTCTATCGATCCGACCGCAGGTAAACAGGGCTTGGATCGATCGTCACGTGGATCACACCATCTTCAAGCCCGTCATCGCCATCGCGGATCACGGTCTCATTTCCAGACTTGTCCACGCGCACCAGTTGAGCAGCGTCCAGCGCGAGATCGTGAGACAGATCGTCATTACTCCATGCCACCACGACCCGCGCCCTGGATGTCTCGAACTCGTACACTTCCATCTCGCCGTCGGCCCGCACAGTCTGCACAAACGTGGTCCAGCGCAACTGGTCGACCGCGACCTGGTAGGCGGTATAGGAAGGCTTGGGGATGTAGGCTGGGTCGACCAGGCCCCACAACTGGGCACCGAGCACGCTGCTGTCCACCAGCGAAAACCAGATGACCGTGTCGAGGTCCACAGAGCGGGATCGGGCGATCACCTGTGGGACGTAGCGCGCCTGTGTTTCCTTCCCCCCGTCGCCATTGCTCAACATGCCCGTCTCCGTACAGATGAAGGGCTTGTCGACACCGTACGAGGCCAGCTTCTCCCGGAGATGCTTGGTCTTGCCGACGATGTCGATGCCATACTCCTGCCAGTTATCGGCAAATGCGAAATAGTAGTGAAAGTTCATCAGGTCGAAATAGTCGCCGCCCCCCAGCCGCAGCACCTCGTCGAGAAAGGTCTTGACAAAGGGGCCGCCCCACGGATCGTCCCACGCGTCGTAGGCGATGCCGCCGAAAACAACCTGTGCCTCGGGATCGACCTGTTTGATCGGGTCATAGACGGCCTGCAGAATATCGACGTAGGCAGCGGGCGTGTAGCCGAAATAGCCCACTTCGCCCAGGCCGGCGAAATAATCATCCCCGTTGTCCGGCTCGTTATAAAATTCCCAGTGCTTGACGCTGTAGGGAGGCATACCATAATGGGCGACGGCGGCTTCCATGAACTCGACCAGCTCGGACAGATCCGTGCGGTCGATCGGGCCGGCGGGGTAAGTGGCGGCCCAGCCAGGGTTGCCGGTCAAGGTCAGGATGGTGTGCACACCCTGGCGCGACAGCGCGGCAAGCTCGGCATCGAGCTGGGTGGACCACTGATAATACTCTGGCGTCGTGTTTGCCGGCTCGACCTGGCTCCACGACAGCGGGATGCGGATCCAACCCGCGCCGAGCTCGACTAGATGCCGGTTGGGTGTGTCGCCGAGGGCATAGACCTGAACTCCGAACCACTCGCCAGCTTGGAGCATGTGCCCCCTGGGCATCAGGGGGAGGAAGGCGGTGTGCGTGATGGCTTGCGAAGCGGACAGGAACTGGTGTGTGCTGTGCGACCGGGCCACGTGCGCATCGTTCCGTTCCGGGGCAGTGGCCCGTGCCGGCACGGCGAGGAGGATCACGGTCGCAGCCAGCACCAGGAGGAGGGACACAAAGGCTGCCAGCCGGGCGGTGCGTGTGGGTGCAGCATCGTGCTGCTTGATCCTTTCGAGCATGGGTGATGTACGCTCTCCGTTTCGTGGCTTGATCACTTGAAGACGAGGGGCAGGTAGTTCAAGATCCGGCAAAAGTGGCCGACACGGTTGGAGCCGGGTGCCGCGTACCAGGCACACGCGCTGCTCTCAGCGACCACGTCGGTGGGCTGGCTGCCGGGCACCGGCAGCGGGTATTCTGTGATGCGGCCCTCGCGGCCAAACCGGCCCAGGCGGTTACCGGCACGCTCGGTGAACCACACGGCACTGTTTCCATATACGTCTATGCCATACGGCTCGCTGCCAGGAGTCCGGACAGGATAGGAGACGAACCGCTGAAGTGTCGAGTATAGGAAGAGAGAGATTGCATCCGAGCCAGAGCTGGTGAGCCACGGATTGCCGTCGGTCATGAGCGCGACATCTTCAGGCGCAACAAGTGGCGGGAATTCCTGGGGTGTCGTAGTAGTGAATTCACGCATGATGCCGGATGGCACGTCGTACTGGCCGAGCTTGTCTGCCCCGGTTTCCGCAAACCATACCATGTCTCGCCCGGTCAGCGGGGAGACAATAAAGGCCACACCACCTGGAGCTGCCCCTGCCGATAGGAGCGGATATTCCTGGATCGCGCCGGTGATGGGGTTGAGACGGCCCAGGCGGTTCGCTGCTCGTTCCGTGAACCATACCATTCCACCGCCGGTGTCCACGCCCCAGGGTTGGCTGCCTGCACCGGGGAGCGTGTACTCTACGATCTCTTCCGTTGCGGCGATCCACTTTCCGATCTTGTCTGCTGCGCTTTCCGCAAACCAGATGTTGCCCGCGTCGTCGCGCGCCAGGCCCCACGGCTGGCTGTTGGCAGTGGGGATATCCCACTCGGTCCATTCTCCCGTGGCGGGATTCAGGCGCGCGAGCTTGTTGCCGTCGCGCTCGGTGGCCCAGATCATGCCCGACTGCGGGTCGAGGATCAACTGCCCTGGAAAGCTGCTGGCCGTGGGCAGCTCAAATTCGACAAAGCCGGGTTGCTGGGCAGGGGCCGTCGCCTCGTGCGTGGTCGCCCACCGCAGCGGCGCGGCGTCCGCCACTTTTCCTCCGCGACCATCGGTGTCTGTACCAACCAGGGGCGAGCGTCCCCTTGCGACGAGGGGCAGCACGACCCGATGCCTGGGCACGACCAGGCCGTGCGCGCCCGTGTTATTGCACTCGGCTGCTTCTGGCACCTGGTTGAGCGCATCGACGCTCACCGCGAGCTGGTAGGGCCCGGGCAGCAGCCCGTCCAGTGCAAACTCGAGCCACGTAGAAGAAGCAGCCGGCATGCTCGCCACCTGGTGCCGGGCAGATCCGCTGGTCGGCCCGTCCCAGTAGAGGTCGACGACGAACGAGCCGGCGCCGCCCGTTCCTCCATTCGCCACCCGCACCCGCACCGTCACTGTCACGGACTCGGTGGGTGATGAGGCAAGGGGCGGATGTTCGACCTGCCAGCTCGATGGCCCCAGGTCGACGTAGAGCGTAGGCCAGACGGCTGCCGTCAACGACGCAAAGTGGTGGCCAAAGGCGGTGGCGATGGCGGTCTCTGGGTCGAACAGGTTGCCGTTAAAGCCGTCAGGCGCGGTCAGGGGGTCCCAGGGTGGCACGTCGAGGCTGAACCACGCCCAACGCTGCACCAGGCGGAACCCGTCGCTCGGATCGCCGAGCGCCGGGTCTGTGGCCGTGGCGAAAAAGGCAAAGGTATCGGTCATAAAGCGGTTGACCCGCTCCTCGGTGAACCCGTAATCATCGGGCATGAGCACGCCATATTCGGTGACGATCAGCGGGTAGCCCTGGTAGCCTCTGTCGGCCATCCACTGCCGAAACGCCCGCACCTGCTGGCGGAAGAGGACCATGTTGTCATTGTCGTCGATCTGCCGGACGACCCCCTCGTCCTCGTCGATCCCCGGCGGGATGTCGGCACCCCACGAGCCGCGCTGCTCGTTCAGGATCGCATTATGGATCTGCCACAGGTCCACGGGCATCGACTCGCCGTAGGCCGCCTGGTACGCGCCCAATACCAGGTCGAGATAAGCCAGCCGGAGGGGCGTGGGCTGCACGATGCCGCCGGCCGCCACCTGTGCCATCGCATTGCGGCCCTTGATAAAGGCATAGAGGTCGTGGTAGATGCGCGCATACTCTTGCGGCAGCACGTTGTCGTTCCAGATCGAGTCAGGCTCGCTGCCGATGAGCCACAGGGCGCCGGGATTGGCGTCGACGAGGGGACCCAGCAAGGTAGGATCGAGGCGGTAGCCCGCGTAGGTTCGGATGACCATGGCGCGATCCATGGCCGTGGAAAAGGCGTCGCGGATCTGATGGTCGACTGCCCATCCCGCGTTCAGCATGGCCACGTCGAACCGCTCGGGCCAGCCGCGCACCACGGCGACGTACCCCGGCCGCTGCCAGTCGTTTAGCTCGGGCCGGCAGGGATCGTCCGCGGCTGCCCTGGTGGCGCCCAAGAGGGCCAACAGCACGCCGATCACGGACACTGCGATCGATCGCTTTATCACGGCAGGCAGATGACAGCTCCTCTCGTCTAGACTATTGAGCGCACCAGCAGCCCGCAGATGCGCCAGCGCGCTCGCCTACTCCTCGAATAGATCACGGTTGGCCACCACCCACTCGTACAGCCGGCGCACACCTTCCTCTTTGCCCACGCGCGGCCGCCAGCCCAGCTCGCGGGCCGCCTTGTCGACGTTGGCGACAAAGATGCGCTGGTCGCCGGGGCGCCAGTCGTCCCAGGCGACGGGGATCTCGGCTCCGAAGAGTGCCTCGAGCATTGGTCCCAGCTCGGTCCAGACGGCGAGCGTGTTCTCGGGCCCGCCGCCCACGTTGTACACTCGCCCACTGGCCACATCGATGCGGTCGATAGTGGCCTGGTACAGATCGAGCAGGTCGCCGACCCACAGCACGTCGCGCACCTGCTTGCCATCGCCATAGATCGTGATCGGCCTGCCGGTGACGGCGGCGATGATGAACCAGGCCACCCACCCCTGGTCTTCGACGCCAAATTGGTGGGGGCCATAAATGCAGCTTTGGCGCAACACGACGGTGGGCAGGCCGTAGATGCGGGCATAGTCGCGCACGTACTGGTCGCCGGCCCCTTTGCTGTTCCCGTAGGGGGAGTGAAAGTCGAGCGGGTATGTCTCGGGGATGCCTTCCGGGTAGTCGCGGTAGGCGTAGCGCTGCACCTCTTCGACCACTACCACATCCTCCATCCCGCCATAAACCTTGTTGGTGGACGCATAGAGGACGATGGGCCGGCCGGCCGACAGGCGAGCCGCCTCGAGCACGTTGAAGGTGCCGAGGGCGTTGACCTCAAAGTCGTGGCGCGGATCGAGCACCGAGGTGGTGACAGCCACCTGGGCCGCCAGGTGATAGATCACGTCGACGCCGGCTGCGGCACGCCGCAGCCGCTCGAAATCGCGCACGTCGGCCTGGATCAGTGTCCACCGGTCGCCATGCTCAGCCCGCAGCCATTCCGCATTGCGCTCCGATCCGAAACGCGACAGGTTGTCATACACGACGACCTCGTCGCCACGCCTCACGAGATGGTCGGCGAGGTTGGTGCCGATAAAGCCTGCACCGCCGGTGATGAGTGCTTTCAAGTTTTCCTCCACGCACCGCAAAGCGACCGGGCGCTACTCCAGCTTGGTCAGGTTGGTATAGTCGAGCTCCACTACGGTCAACCGCCCCATCACCTCCAGCAAAACCCGTACGCGGTCGGCGCTCGACATCGGTTGGTCAAAGATGGCGACCAGGTCCCGCATGGGGCCCGACTCGATGCGCACGCGGTCGCCCTTTTTGAACTTGCCATAGCTCACCTGCTGCACGTCGCCCAGCCGCTCGCGCACCACCTCGACGAGCTCCTCGGGCACGACGGCGGGGCTGGGGCCAAAACGGACGATGCGCCGCATGCCGGGCATCCACTCCACCGACGACGCGGGCACTTGATCGAAATCGATGCGGGCAAACATGTAACAGGGGAAATAAATCACGCGGTCCGGCCTGTCGCGGCGGCGCACCTTGCGCAGCACCGTCGGCAGGTAGGTCTCGATCCCGCGTCCCTGCAACAACCCCTCCACCTGCCTCTCCTTGTGAGGCTTGGTGTAGAGTGCATACCAGTTTTTCACGATACAAACTCTCCCTCTTGGCGCCTGGCAGTCGACAATGATCGGTTCGGGTGCGGCTGCAGCCGGCAGCGGGCACCCGGGCGCACAGCCGATTCTACTCGGAAGCGGTGAGTTTGTCAAACTGGTCTATTCTTCCTCCGTCCCTTTGCTCTCTTCCCACAACACGTCCTGCTCGGCCAGCGACATCTGCGCGAGGTCGAGGCCGCGCTCGCGCGCGTAGGCTTCCATCTGGCTGTAGCGGCGGGTGAAGCGGTCGCAGGTGGCCCGGAGGGCGCTCTCGGCATCGACGTCGAGCTTGCGCGCCAGGTTCACCAGGGAAAAAAGCAGGTCGCCCAGCTCGCCTGCCTGTGCGTCGGGATCGGCGGCCTCGGCGATCTCGGCCGCTTCCTCGCTCACCTTCTCGAGCACGCCTTGCGCATCCGGCCAGTCGAATCCGAGACGCGCGGCGCGGTCGCCAAGGGCCTGGGCACGCGCCAGGGCAGGCAGAATAGTTGGCACGCCGGCCAGGCGCGAGGCGGGCGCCTCGCCGCTCGCAGCCTCGGCCCGCTCGTCAGACTTGATGGCTTCCCAGTTGGCGAGCACCTCGGCGGTGCTACTCACCGCCACGCCGCCAAAGACGTGTGGGTGGCGGCGCCGCAGCTTGGCGTTGATGGCGCGCACCACGTCGGCAAAGCGAAATGTGCCCTCTTCGGTGCTGATCTGGACGTGCATCACGATCTGCATCAACAGATCGCCCAGCTCTTCGCCCAGCTTGTCGTCGTCGCCGGCGTCGAGGGCCGCCAGCACCTCGTACGCCTCTTCGAGCAGGTTGTCGCGCAGGCTCTCGTGTGTCTGCTCCCGGTCCCACGGGCAGCCGTCGGGCGCGCGCAGGTGGGCGATCGTCTCCTGGAGAGCGGCACAGCCGGCGCCGCCAGGCAGGGGGGGCAGGTAGAGCGTGGTCAGGTGGTCGGCCGCGTCACCGCGGTCCAGCTCGTAGAGCGGCAGCGAGACGGTCGCCAGGTCGCCGGTGCCGGCAGCGCGCACCAGGGTGACCAGGTGATCGTCAGGGTAGGCGTTCATCAGGGTCAGCTTGACCTCGCCGGCAAGCCGGCGCCCGTAGAGCTGGCCGACCAGTGCCGGGCGGCCGGGATCGAGCGCCGGGTGGTGGGCCGACGCGATGCCGGTCGCATCGGCGAGCTGCAGGCCATCGAGGGCGTCGATGCCCAGCGCAGTCAGCACCGGCTCGATGAAACTGAGGCCGTCGATGATGCGTACCTCCATGCCCTCGTCGTGGGCTCGGGCCAGGATGCGGATGACCGAAGACTCGCCCACGAGGGGATGGCCTGGCACGGCATACACGACGCCGCCCGGCCGGCGCCCGAGAT
>DATHUZ010000344.1:0-11280 GCA_035461725.1 Anaerolineae bacterium | reverse complement strand
GGCCCGAGCTTGCTCGGGAGGGTGTCCACCGGGCGGAAGCCTCCCCGAGCAAGCTCGGGCCTCCATAGACAATGCCGACAGATTTGAAATGCACCCAGTGACAGAGTGTCGTCTTCCGCGCTTGGCGTTCTGACCTCGTTGTGCTATAATCCCTCGGGGAGGGGGCCTGTGATCATAGATTTTCACACACACATTACAGCACCCGAGATCATCGCCCGGCGCGATGAATACCTCGTGCGTGATGCCTGGTTCCGCGATCTATACGCCGACCCCAAGGCGCGCCTCAGCTCGGCTGAGGAGCTGGTGGCTGCGATGGACGAGGGAAACGTGCGCCAGGCGGTCGTGTTCGGCTTTGGCTGGCGCGACATGGACCTGTGCCGGCGCGACAACGATTACGTTATCCAGTCCGTCGCTCGCTATCCCGACCGCCTTTTTGGCTTTTGTGTCGTCAATCCGGCTGCCGGCCAGGAGGCGGTGCGCGAGATCGAGCGCTGTGCGGCGGCCGGGCTGCTCGGCATTGGAGAGCTGATGCCCGACGGTCAGGGCTATCGCCTCGACGAGGAGAAGGCTATGGCGCCGATCGTCGAGGTGGCCCTTGCCCATCGCCTGGTGCTGCTCACTCACTGCAGCGAGCCGGTCGGTCACCTCTACCCGGGCAAGGGCACCGTCACGCCTGACGAGGTGATCCGCTTTGCCCGTCTCTTTCCCGAGGCAACCCTCGTGTGCGCACACTGGGGCGGCGGCACCATCTTTTACGAGCTGATGCCCGAGGTGGCGGGCCTGATGCGCAACGTATACTATGACACCGCGGCGTCGCTCTACCTCTACCAGGATGACATCTTTCACCTGGCGGCGCGGTGGGCACCCGGCAAGGTTCTCTTTGCCACCGACTATCCATTGCTGACGGCAAAGCGCGTGATCTCGCGCATGGAAGCGGTGCGCATGCCGACCGCCACACTGCGGCGCATGCTGGGCGGCAACGCGTGGCGTGTGCTGCGCCTGGGAGCGCGCGAGGCGTGAACGCCTCGGAAGAAGGAGTCTTGGGCGATGCTGCGCACATTCATCGCGATTGAGCTGGATGACGAGCTGTGCACGAACCTGGGACGCATCCAGGACAGGCTGCGCAGCCGGATCTCCCCCGGCAGTGTGCGTTGGGTGGGCCTCGAGGGCATTCACCTCACGCTCAAGTTCCTCGGCGATACCACTGAGGCACAGGCCGAACAGGTGAATGCGGCGCTCGCCCGCGCCGCCGCGGCTGTCGAGCCCTTTTCATTCAGCGTCGGGAGCCTGGGGTGCTTTCCCAACACCCGCCAGCCGCGTGTGGTGTGGGTAGGTGTTCAGGAGTCGACCGGTGCACTGGCGCGCCTGCATCGCGCCGTCGAAGCGGAGGTGTCGCCGCTCGGCTTTCCGACAGAGAGGCGCGGTTTCAGCCCACACCTGACGCTCGGCCGCGTCGGGCAGCGCGCGACGAAATCAGAGGTGCGCGAGGTGGGCGAGGTGGTGGAGGCGAGCAAACTGGGCATCGTCGACACGATGGACGTGACGCACGTGGCGTACATCAAGAGCGACCTGCGACCGAATGGCGCCGTCTATACCACACTGGCGAACGTGGTGCTGGGTAGTGTCCCCGGTGCGTTAAAACGGGCGTAGATGGTGAGCAAGAGAATCGTAAATCGGATGGTCTGGATCGCGGTGATTGGAGCAGCGCGCTGCGACGACGAGGTTGCGGTGACCGCCGAGGCGGTCGGGCGCGGCCTTGCGCGCCGGGGCGCCGGGCTTGTTTGTGGCGGGCGCGGTGGCGTCATGGAGGCTGCGTGCCGGGGCGCGGCTGCCGAGGGCGGCATCACGGTGGGTATTCTCCCCGGTGCGGACCGCAGCGAGGCTAATCCCTATGTCCAGGTGCCTGTCGTGACGGGCATGGGTGAGGCACGCAACGCCATCGTCGTGCGCAGCGCCGACGCCGTGATCGCGGTCAGCGGGGGCTATGGCACCCTTTCAGAGATCGGGCTCGCGCTCAAGATGGGCCGCCCGGTGGTGGGACTAGGAACGTGGAGCCTCTGCCGCGACGGGCAGAGTACGGACGGGATCGTCCACGTGGAGGACGCAGAGGAAGCGGTGCGGGTGGCTCTTGCCCTCGCGGTTGAGTAACAGGGAATGGAGGCGGGTGTGCTGCCGGAGCGCATTCAATTTGGTGAGTTGGTGCTGATGGCCGGGAATGCAAACCCGGCCCTTGCGAACAAGATCGCCGCCGAGCTGGGTCAACCACTCGAAAACACACTCGTGTCCCGCTTTGACGATGGCGAGATCCGGGTCGACCTCGATGCCGTGGTGCGCGGGACCGACGTGTTTATCATCCAGCCGATCTGCCAGTCGCACGACCACAGGTTGGCCCACCCCTGTTCGCTGCTCCCCCTTGCCGAGGGTGGCGACGACACCACGTGTCCCTACCAATCGGTGAATGATAACCTGATGGAGCTGCTGGTGATGATCGACGCGACGCGACGCGCGTCCGCCGGGCGCATCACCGCCGTCGTGCCCTACATGGCTTATGCCAAGCAGGAAAAAAAGAAACGCGGCCACGAGCCGATCACGGCCAAGCTCGTGGCCAACCTGATCACCGTCGCCGGTGCCGACAGGTTTCTCGTGATCGACCTGCACACGCCCGCGATCGAGGGTTTTTTTGATATTCCCGTGGACCACATGCGTATGGCCTTTCTGATGGCCTCTCACTACCGTGCCCGGCTGGCACAGGAGGAGGCTGTCGTGGTGTCGCCTGACGCGGGCGGCGTGGCGCGCGCCACCGAGTTTCGCGACCACCTCAAACGGGGCATGGACCACGTCGAGGAAGAGCTGGCGATCGCGTTCAAGCGGCGCACACCCGAGAACGAGCCCTCCGTGATCGACATGGTGGGCGAGGTGGCCGGCAGGCCGGCGATCATCTACGACGATATGATCCAGTCGGGCGGAACTCTGCTCCAGGTGGTGGACCTGCTGTTGGAGCGTGGGGCGAGCGAGGTGCACGCGGCCGCGGTCCACGCCGACTTGACCCCGGTGGCGGTAAGCGCACTGCGCGCGTCGCCCCTTGCCAGCCTGGCGCTGTCAGACACCACCGCCGCAGCCGAGGCCGTAGCAGGTGCTGGTATCGAAATCGTTACCTCCGCCCGCATCCTGGCGCAGGCGATCTGGCGGATTCATACACAGCAGAGCGTCGGCTGGATATTCGACACGATGCGCGACGAGGGGGAGCTGCCCCCGATCGACCGCCACGGCCGGTAGCGATCGCGCGCGGCCGTTACTCGCCCAGCTCCCGGAGCGTCAGGTTGTCGAACTCGATGACCACCCCGGGCTCATCGAAGGTGCCGGCGGCAAGTCCGATATTGCCGGTGGCGAACGTATCATCGACGACACTCGCCAGGTAGGTGTCGTTTACGTAAAAGTCAAACTGGCTGCCGAGACACACCACCCTGACGCGGTTGACGACGTCGAGCCCCGTCTCGATTGCTTCCGACTGCTCCCACTCGAGAAGTGTCTGCCATTCGCCGTTGCGCAGCATGCTCACCGAGTAAAAGCCATCGTTGCTGATCTGGAACCAGTAATAATCCTCGTCACCCGCCTGGTAACGGACCAGCACGCCGAGGTTGTTGTCAATCGGCCCTTCCACCTGGCGCGTATCGACCTCGATCTCAAAGTTGGCAAACGACTCATCCCACGTGGGGTTCGCCCAGGCTACATACTCGGCTGCCAGCACGCCAAGCCTGTATCCACCATCGACGTAGGCAGCCCACGTGTCACCTTCATCGTACACGTCCCATCCGCCGTCATCGCTGTCGAAATCTTGAGCGTAGATGGGAGTGCCAGACACCTCTGCAGCGATCACCGGTGCGGAGGGCGGCGACGTAGGGCCAACAATCACCGGTGCGGGGGTCGGTGACTCCAGTTCACTGATGGCCGGCTCGGCGGTGGGTGCCGGTTCGTCCTCTGAGCCGATGGCATAGAAGATCAGGCAGCCGGCCAGGCACACCGCCATCAGCCCCAGCGCGACACCGATCATGCCCAGGACCAGTCCGCGCCGGCGTGCCGGCAGCGACGCGGCAGCAACCGGAGGGCGCCCGGCAGGGGCAGGTGCCGGGCGATCGGGCGTGGGCCGGGTGGCTGTTTCCGGCTTGCCAGCCGCTGCGGGCGTGCCGACCTCCGGTGCTGTGGACGCCGCCGGCATGGTCTCTACCGGACGGCCACACTCGCCGCAAAAACTGTCCGCATCTCCAACGTAGGCCCCACAATCAGGACATTGCATCTTCCCCTCCCGAGTGCGTGTGTGCCGTCACTGGCACGGGTTTCACCTGTACGGTAGTCTGATTATACCCCTGCCTCGGACTGCTGTCAAACCGTGCTAGACGTGCACAGCACATTGTGGTATAATCGCGCCGTTATCTAGGGGAGGTTTCTAGTTGTGAGCAAGAAAAAACAGCAGCGAAGCTTGAGTCAGACCCTGTTCTGGTTGATGAGCCTGGTGCTGGTCGTGAGCATGGTGGTTAGCCTGATCGCCGTCGCCCTGATCCCGGCGCAGCCCGTCCCGACGTCGACCCCGGTGCCTACCTGGACGCCATGGCCCACACTGACCCCAACCAATACCCCAACCGAGACACCGACACACACACCCACGCCCACACAACCGCCGATCGGCCCTTCTCTTCCCGGCGGCACGACGACGCCAGAGCCGGGTAACACCCCCATCGGGCCGTCGCCACCGACCGACACGCCCGGCCCGGCTGCCGCCGCCGCCCGCAAGCAGTCCGACGTCATCACGGTCGCCACCGCTGTGCCATTGCCAGCCTTTACCTCAACAGCGCCTCCCACCGACACCTCGACCCCCGAGCCCCGCCTCGTCTTTGCCGTGGCCGGCGACAGCCGGAACGCGCCCGATCTCTTTCGCCAGGTGCTCGATTCGGTGGCGGCAGGCGATCACGAGTTCCTGATTCATACCGGCGACCTGGTGAACAAGGGCACCGAGGCCGAGTGGCAGGTGCACACCGGGGCGATGGAGGGCTTTGGCCTGCCTTTTTACCCTGTGCCGGGCAATCACGACAGCCTCGACGGCAAGCTCGACGGGTACCTGGCACACACAGAGGTGCCCGCACACTACTCGTTCGACGCCGGCCCGGTCCACTTGACGATGGCCGACAGCCATAATGGCGGAATCAGCGCCGCCGAGCTGGCGTGGCTGCGCCAGGATCTGGAGGCGACAGAGCAGCCGGTCAAGATCGTCGTCCTTCACCATCCCCCCTTCGACCCCGACGGCACGGACCACATCATGGCCTATGGCAACGAGCCGTTCATGGCCCTGATGGACGAGCTGGATGTCGACGTCGTCTTGGCCGGGCACATTCACGCCTACGTGCAGGGCGAGCGCGACGGCGTCGATTACTATATCACGGGTGGCGCGGGCGCGTCCCTCTATCGTGGTGACCACCCGGGCGCCTTTCACCACTACCTGAGCGTGACGGTTGTGGGAGAAGAGGTAACGGTCGAGGTCGTTCAACTGTAGGCCGGCGCGGTGAACATCTCGCGACCCCGGCTCCTCTTCAGCCTCGCAGTTGGTCTGACCGCTGTCTCGTTCGCTTCTATCCTGATCCGTTTTGCCCAGCGCGAGGGGATGAGCACGCTGGCGATCGCGACCTGGCGCCTCGTCTTTGCCTCCGCTGTGCTGCTGCCGTATGGCGCTGTGCGTCGCCGCGACGAGATACGTGCCCTCGCGCGCCGGGACTGGGCCTGCCTCGCCCTGTCGGGTGTGTTTCTGGGGCTTCACTTTGCAACCTGGATCGGATCGCTTGCCTATACTTCGGTTGCCAGCGCCGCCGTGCTGGTGTCGATGGGGCCGGTGTTTGTCGCGCTCGGCTCGTGGCTCCTGCTCCGCGAGCGCCCGGGCTTGCTCCTCGCCACCGGTATTGTGCTCGCCGCTGCCGGCAGCGTGGTGATCAGTTGGGGAGATTGGGGGCAGGGATCGAGCCAGCTCCTCGGCGACTTGCTCGCCCTGCTCGGCGGCGTGATGGTGGCCGGCTATCTGATGATCGGCCGCGCGGTGCGCGGCCGGCTGTCGCTCACGACGTATGCCACGGTCGTATACGGCGCCGCGATGGTAACCCTGTTGATCGTCTCTGCTGCACTGGGTCAGGCACTCAGCGGCTTTGCGCCCGCCGCCTACGCCTGGGTGCTCGCCCTCGCGCTGGGGCCACAGCTCGTGGGGCACTCGATTCTGAACTGGGCGCTGCGCTACCTGTCGGCCACCTTTGTGTCGGTCGTCATCCTCGCCGAGCCCGTGGGCTCGGGCCTGCTCGCGTACCTGATCCTGGGAGAAGTGGTGCCGGTGTCGACCCTGGCCGGTGGAGCGCTGGTGCTGGCCGGTCTCTATCTCGCCTCGCGTGCCGAGCTTGGTGCGCCGGCGGGCTCACTGCCATGAGCAGCCCGCCCCGCCGAGCGCCGGGCGCGGCCGGGAATGCGCCCCTCATCGTGCCCGCGCCATGGAGGGCGGCGCCGGTGATTCTGCTGGTTTATGGTAGAGAGCATCCTGGCCCACGTAAGGCTCGCGGTCTCGGCACTGTTCGGCTGTTTGACGATTTACCCAGTGGGGAGAAGACGAATGGCGCCAACGAGGAGCGGTGAGCGGGCCGGCGCCGGCGAGAGCTGATGACAGACCCGGCAACGAGTGACAGGAGGAGGAACGATGTCACGCCTACACGTCGACTATGACCGCGTGGCGCCCGGCTACGATCGCCGGCACGCGGACGGAGGGCTAAAAGGCCCGGCTCACGCGCTTCAGGCGCTGGCACGCGACGTGGGCGCCGGCCGGGTACTGGAAGTGGGCTGCGGCACCGGCCACTGGCTGCAGGTGCTGCACACCACACTGCCGGCGCCTGCCGGTCCCTTCTACGGCCTCGACCTGTCGACGGGGATGCTCACCCAGGCACGCGCGCGCGGTGCGCCTCTGCACCTGGTACGCGGGCGGGCCGGCGGCTTGCCCTTTGGCACGTCGTCGTTCGACCTGGTCTATTGCGTGAACGCGATCCATCATTTCGACGCGCCTGGCGCGTTCGTCGCCGAGGCGCGCCGCCTGCTGCGGCCCGGCGGGGCCCTCGCCGTCATTGGCACCGACCCGCGCCGCATTGGCGACCGGTGGTACGTGTACGATTACTTTGACGGCACGTACGAGACCGACCTGGCACGCTTTCCTTCGTGGGGCACGATCGTCGACTGGATGGCGGCGGCCGGCTTTGAGCCGGTCGACTGGCGAGTGGTGGAGCGGATCGTGGACGCCAAGGTGGGCCGCGCCGTGCTCGACGATCCCTTTCTACGGAAGGATGCCACGTCACAGCTCACACTGCTGAGTGACGAGGCGTACGCGGCGGGGCTGCGGCGCGTGGAGGAGGCCGTCGCGGCGGCGGAAGCATCCGGCCGTCAAGCGACCTTTGGCGTTGACCTGCTGCTCGGCATGGTCACAGGAAGGGCATGAAGCTCGATCGCCGGCTCGTGGACCGGGCATGGACGGACCCGGCCTCTCTGAGGCTGACCGTTGGACTGGGCCTGTTGGCCGGGCTCGCGGTTGCCGGGCAGGCACGCCTGCTCGCCCACGTCGTCGCCCGGGCCTTCCTGGCCGGCGCCGGACTCGATGCGCTCGTGCCTGCGCTCGGCGGATTCGTGGGGCTGGCACTGGTGCGTGCCGGGCTGGTCTGGGGCCGCGACGTGGCGGCCCACCACCTGGCCGAGGGGGCCAAGCAGGCGCTGCGCGTTCGCCTGGCCGCCCACCTGCTCACCCTCGGCCCGGCCTACGTGCATGGGCGGCACCCGCGTGGGCTAGAGCACACGCGTGGGCTAGAGCACACGGGTGAGCTAGATCTCACGGGGGGGGTCAAGGACGCGCGTGCCCCGGATCACACGGCCGAGCTGGCGCAGACGGCTGTGGACGGGATCGAGGCGCTGGACGACTACTTCCGGCTCTACCTGCCGCAGGTGGCGCTCGCGGCGCTCGTGCCTGCCGCCGTGCTCCTCCTGGTGTTTCCTCTCGATTGGATCTCGGGCCTGGTGCTGCTCCTGACCGCGCCCCTCATCCCGCTCTTCATGGTCCTCATCGGGCGCGCGGCGGGCGCCGCCACCCGGCGGCGGTGGACGGCGCTTGGACGCCTGAGCGCGCATTTCCTCGATGCGCTGCAGGGGCTGCCGGCGCTCAAGACCCTCGGCCAGAGCCGCGCGCGAATCGAGCTGATCGCGCGTGCCGGAGAGCGCTTTCGCGAGCTGACGATGGAAGTGCTGCGCCTGGCCTTTCTCTCGGCACTGGTGCTGGAGCTGGTCGCCACGCTCAGCACCGCCGTGGTGGCCGTTCAGGTGGGCCTGCGCCTGCTGTACGGCTATCTGTCATTCGAGCACGCCTTTTTCGTCCTCATTCTCGCCCCCGAGTTCTACCTGCCGCTGCGGATGCTCGGCGCACGGTTCCACGCGGGCACCGCCGGTGCGGCGGCGGCGGAGCGGATCTTTGCGGTGCTGGACACCAGACCTGAAGTGGAGGCGGCGCAATCCGCTGTACCACGCCCCTCCGGGTTGTGGCCGGCGCCCCCGCCTTTTGAAAGGATCACGTTCGACGACGTCTGGTATGCATACGACGGCGGCGACAGGCCGGCACTCCGGGGCATCTCGTTCGAGATCGCTGCCGGCGAGACGGTGGCCCTCGTCGGCCCGACCGGCGCGGGCAAGACGACGGTCGCGCACCTGCTGCTTCGCTTTCTCGATCCGCACCGCGGGGTGATCCTGGTCGACGGGCAGCGGCTGGCCGCAATCGAGCCCGAGGCGTGGCGGCGGCAGGTGGGGTGGATGCCCCAGGACCCGGCTCTCTTTTACGCCACCGTGGCCGACAACCTCCGGCTGGCTCGCGCCGAGGCGAGCCTGGAAGAGATCGCCCATGCGGCGCGCCTGGCAGGTGCAGCGTCGTTCATCGAAGCGCTGCCCGACGGCTATGACACCCAGGTGGGCGAGCGCGGTGCCCGGCTGAGCGGTGGCGAGGTGCGGCGCATTGCGCTCGCCCGAGCATTCCTGAAGGATGCCCCGCTGCTCCTGCTCGACGAGGCGACGGCTCATCTCGACCCGGAGACAGAGGCCGGCGTCCAGGCGGCCCTCGACAGGCTGCTGCTCGGGCGCACGGCGCTGATCATCGCGCACCGGCTGCGGACGGTGGTGCGGGCGGATCGGATCCTGGTGATCGACGACGGGCGGATCGTCGAGGAGGGGACACACGCAGAGCTGATGGCGCTTGGTGGCCTCTATCACCGCCTGGTGCGCGCCGGGCGGCCTGAGGAGCCGGCCTGATGGGCAACCGGGCACCTGCGACCGGGCGCCGCCTGCTTGGCCTGGCCTCTCCTTTTGCCGCGCGATTCGCGCTCGCGGCACTGCTCGGCGCGGCGACGGCGGCCGCCGGCCTGGGACTGATGACGACCTCGGCCTACCTCCTGGCGCGTGCCGCGCTCCAGCCGTCGATTGCCGTGCTGCAGGTCGCGATCGTCGGGGTCCGCTTTTTCGGCCTCGCCCGCGGCTTGCTGCGCTACCTGGAGCGCCTGGTGGCTCACGACGCCACTTTTCGCCTGCTGGCGCGCCTGCGCACCTGGTTCTATACCGTGCTCGAGCCGCTGGCACCGGCAAGGCTGGGGGAGATGCGCCGCGGCGATCTACTGGCGCGCGCCGTCGCCGATGTCGAGACGCTCGAGAACTTTTATCTGCGCGCGCTGGCTCCGCCTCTGGTGGCGGTGCTCTCGGCGGGGGTCGCCGTCGCGCTCGTCGCCTGGGTCGATGCGCGCCTCGGCGGGCTGCTGGCCGCCTTTCTCGTCGCCACAGGGACCGGACTGCCGCTGCTGGCGTGGGCCATGGGCCGGGCACCCGGGCGCCGCCTGGTGGCTGTGCGCGCCGAGCTGAACGCGACCCTCATAGACACGGTGCAGGGGGCCGGCGACCTGCTGGCGGCCGGCGCCGAGGGGCGGCAGGTGGCGCGCATAGAGCGCCTGGGCCGAGAGCTGGGAGCCCTGCAGGGCCGCCTGGCTGCCGCTGCCGGCCTGCACGATGCCCTCGGCGGCCTGGCCGTCAACCTGGCCACCGTCGCCGTCGTGGCCGCCGGCATCCCGCTCGTGCGTGCGGACCGGGTGGACGGTGTGCTGCTCGCCGTGGTGGCGATGGCCGCCATTTCGGCGTTCGAGGCGGTGCTGCCACTGCCACCGTCCTTTCAACACCTCGGGGCCAGCCTGGCGGCGGCGGGGCGCCTGTTCGAGGTGGTCGACGCGCCGCCGGCCGTCGTCGATCCTGCCCTGCCTGCGCCACTACCCCGGCCGGCCGCACTGCGATCGGGCGCGAGGCCCGTGCTGCGCGTGGAGAACCTCTCCTTCGCCTACGAGCCCGGCAGCCAGCCGGTTCTGCGTGGTGTCAGCTTGGCCGTGCCTGCCGGCGGGCTCGTGGCCATCGTCGGCCCGAGCGGCGCGGGCAAGTCGACGCTCATCCACCTCTTGCTGCGCTTCTGGGATTATTCAGAGGGGCAGATTGAGCTTGGCGGGCAAGCACTGCGCGCCTATGCCGCCGCCGACGTGCGTAGCTTGTTCGCCGTCGTCTCGCAGCACACGCACCTCTTTACCGGGACGGTGCGCGATAACCTGCTGCTCGCGCGGCCGGATGCGAGCGACGAGCTGTTGGCGGGTGCGGCGCGGCAGGCGCGCATCCACGATTTCATTGTCTCGCTGCCCGCCGGCTATGGCACGTGGATCGGAGAGGAGGGGCTGCGCCTGAGCGCCGGGCAGCGACGCCGGCTGGCCATCACCCGTGCGATTCTGCAGGACGCACCGCTGCTGCTGCTCGACGAGCCAGGCGCGAACCTCGACGCGCTGACAGAGCGAGAGGTAATGGAGTCTCTGCTGAGCCACGCAAGCGGGCGTACCACGCTCCTCATCACCCACCGGCTCGTCGGGCTGGAAGCCGCGGACGAGATCCTGGTGCTGCGTGCCGGCCAGGTGGTCGAGCGCGGCCGCCACCACGATCTCTTGCAGATGGGTGGGTACTACCGCCAGATGTGGGACATGCAGCACGACGTGCTGGTTGACGAACAAAACGAATAGCCAGGCTCAGGAGATCCAAAATTGCTCCTGCTGGACCACGGTCCAGAATCTATGGGGACGTGCGCGCGCCAAAACGGAGGCCCGAGGTTGCTCGGGGAGGCGGTACCCCTGAGTGACCAACCCGAGCAAGCTCGGGCCTCCGTTT
>DATHUZ010000343.1:0-6011 GCA_035461725.1 Anaerolineae bacterium | reverse complement strand
GCCGCCAGGCCAAAAGCGCTGCCCATCAGCCAGCCCACGAACGAGGCGACCAGTGCCACCAGGAACGCCGGAATGGTGCGCCGCAGCAGCAAGCCGGCGAGGGTGCCCAGGGACCCGGCAATCAGCGCCACCGGCAGCAAGATGAGGCCCACCCCCACCAGGTCAGCCGGCCACGCATTGGTGACCAGCCCCACCGCCACGAGCAGGATGGCCGCCGAGATCAATGCCAACAGCACCAGGCGCACCAGTCGGGCGGCCACCACCCACCCCGGCGCCAGCGGCGCCAGGCGGTACTCGACCACGGTGCCCAGCTCGAACTCTTGCGCAGCCAGGAGAGCGCCCAGCATCGAGCCGGCGATAAACACCGTCATGGGCAGCAGGGCCATGCCAAAGTAGACGTTGTAGGGCACGTCGCGCGGCAGCCACGGGCGCTGCTCCACCACCACGGCCCGGGCACCCAGCGCGTCCTCCCACAGCCGCAGCGCGGCGGCGGTGAGGCGATTGCGATAATTCTTGACCAGGTTGCTGTCCACCAGGCCAAAGTGCTGCACGGCCGTGGGCACGCCACCCCGATCCTCGACCACGATGACCTGGCGCGTCACCGCTTCCTCCTGCCAATCGACCCCCACCGGGCGGATGTAGGGCAGGCCGATGGGCGAGCCGACGCGCTCCATCGCCGTCACCAGCGTTTGGCCGGCCGCCGAGGTGGGTCGCACCACCTCCACGTCAAAGGTGGGGTGCACCAGGATGCTCGACATGAGCACGTATAGGAGCGTCGGCTGCAGCAGCGCTACCAGGTGCATGGGGATCGAGGTGCGAAACAGCCTCAGCTCGCTGCGCAGCAGCAGGCGAAAGCGACGGGCAAAGGGGAACAGGGAATTCGGAATCTGGGAAGCCTGGACAGCGGGACGATCGACACGGGAAGGGATATTCACGGTGGTCACTCCCTCAGAGCGCGGCCCGTGTGGTGGAGAAAGACGTCGTCGAGGGTGGGGCGCGCGATGCGCACCGATTCCAGGCGATGGCCCATCGCGGCGCGAGCGAACAGCTCGCCCGCTACCGACTCTGCATCCGACACCTCCAGCCGGAGTGCACCGTCCTCCAGGCGCGTCGTGGACTGGACGCCCAGCCCGGCAAAGAGCGCGGCCGGATCGGCGATGTCGGGCGTGGTGCGCACGGTGACAATATCGCGCCCGAGGGCGGCCTTGAGCGCCTCTGGCGTGTCGAGGGCGATCGCCCGCCCATGATCGATGATCACCAGCCGGTCACACAGCGCTTCGGCCTCGGCCATGTCGTTGGTCGACACCACGAACGTCTTGCCCTCAGCCTGCCGGGAGCGGATGTGGTCCCACAGCACGTGCCGCGCTTGCACGTCCACGCCCAGCGTCGGCTCGTCGAACAGGATGATCGGCGGATCGTGGAGCAGGGCACGGGCCAGCGCCAGGCGGCGCTTCATGCCACCAGAAAAGGTCTTGACAGGGTCGCGGCGCCGATCCCACAGGTCCATCAGCCGCAGCAGCTCCTCGATCCGTGCCTTGACAATGGACAGATCGGGGCAGTAGAGCGCGGCGTGGTGCCACAGGTTGTCGACAGCATTCAGGTCGAGGTAGACGTTCGTCTCCTGCGGCACGTAGCCGATGATACGCCGCACCTGGCGAGCCTCTCGCTGCGGATCGAAGCCCAGCACCCGCACCTGGCCGGCGTCGCGGCGAAGCAGTCCCGTGATCAGGTGGATGGTCGTGGTCTTGCCAGCCCCGTTCGGCCCCAGCAAGCCGAAAATCTCGCCCGGCCGCACGTCAAACGACAGGCCGTCGACGGCGATGATGCCTTCGCCTCGCCGGCTCCGAAACCGCCGCGTCGCCTCTTGAACAGAGATGGTGCTTTCGTCCATATCAAGCTCCATCCTTCCCCCCCTTGCTGCTTGCTGTTGGCTACTCGGCCGCGATGCCTTTCACAAAGATGCCAACATACTCGGACACGACCTCATCGATCGATAGTGGCGGCTCCGTCTCTTCGTCGAGCAGCCAGCGGCGAAACGTGTAGGCGAAAAACATTCCCCAAAACGCCTGCGCCGCCGCCTCCACGTTCAGCGGACGCACCTTGCCCAGGGCCTGCTGCCCCTGCAAGTATCTTGCCAGCAGCCCGCCCAGGCGGCGCGGATTCTCGGCCAGCACCTGGCGTACCTCGTCAAAGTGCTCGGCCTCGCACAACATCATGCGCATCGACTGCTGTCGCTCCAGTAACACATTCAACACCAGGGTGCCCATAGCGGTCAGGTCGTGGTGGAGGTCGCCGGTGGTCTCCATATTGAGCGACGGAGCCAGAGCCGGGCCGGCAAAGGTCTCGACCACGGCGGCAAATAGCCCGGCCTTGCTACCAAAGTGGCGAAAGAGAGTGACCTCGTTGACGCCGGCAGCGTCGGCCAGGGCGCGGGTGGTGGCGCGCGCATAACCCTTCTCGGCAAAGAGGTGAGCCGCGGCTTCCAGCATCCGTTCGCGCGTGTCATCCGTCGCTGCCTGCTCGCGTTGTTCACCTGTCTCCCGATCCATTGACGACCTCCTGAGCTATGCAAGCAAGCACTTGCTTGCATAGTATAGCACGAAATCGCGCCTCTGTCAAGGGGTCACCGGAGTAAATGCCAAGCAGTGTGCAGTAGATTGACGGAACGCGGGGACGTATGTATAATGGACGACAGATCAGGCGCCGGCCGTCTCGCACTCAATGTGATGACAGCTTTGTTGGCTCGGCCAGGCTTTTAGCGAAGGGAAATAATGGCACTCGAACAACCGCTGCGTACGCTGCTTTTTGTACCGGGAAACAAACCCAAGATGCTGGAGAAGGCGCGCACCGCTGGCGCCGACGCCGTGATCCTCGATCTGGAGGATGGCGTGCCTGTGGGGGAAAAGGAAGCAGCCCGCGCGGCCGTGCGCCAGGCATTGGAAGCGGGAAGCTTCAGGCCGCAGGTGATCTTGCGCGTGAACGGCTTTGCTACGGGCTTGGCAGAGGCGGACCTGAAAGGCGCGTTTGGGCCAGGTGTGGAAGCCATCTGCCTGCCCAAGGCCGAAGGACTGCTCGACGTCTTGCACCTGTCACCGCTGATCACCGAGATCGAACAGATTCACAACCGGGAAACCGGCTCTGTGGACATTGTGCCGATGGTCGAAACGGCACGAGGCGTGCTCCACGCCCACGAGCTGGCGGAAGGGTGCTGGCGTGTGCGGGCGCTTTGCCTGGGTGGCGAGGACCTGGCCCGCGAGCTCGGCGCGGTGCGCACCAAGGCCGGGGTGGAGCTGGCGCATGCCAGGGCTCAGGTCGTGCTCGCGGCACGCGCCACAGGCGTGCTCGCCATCGATTCGATCTGGACCGACCTGAACGACATGGAGGGGCTGCGGGCCGAAGCCCGGCACGCGCGCGAGCTGGGGTACAGCGGCAAGACGGTGATCCACCCCGACCAGGTGGCGCCCGTGCATGAAGCGTTCACGCCGACGACGCAGGAGATAGATTATGCACGACGGGTGGTGGAAGCGTTCGAGGCTGCCGGCCAGCGCGGCGACGGCGTGATCGCGCTCGACGGGCAGATGATCGACGCGCCGGTGGTGGCGCGGGCGAGAGAGACGCTCAGGCTGGCGGGTGGGCGCTGAGCTTATTCAGGCGACACTTTCAGCCGCCCGGATCCCAGAGAGGGAGGACAAAGTAAAACACGCTTCCTTCACCGGGTACACCCGTGTTCTCGACGCCCGCCTGTGCCCCCAGCTTGTCGATGATGCGCCGCACGACTGATAAACCCAGCCCGTGTCCCCGCGCCCGGACCTGGTTCAGCCGGGTGAAGGGAGTGAAAAGAATCGCTTGATCCTCGGGTGCAATCCCCGGGCCGTTGTCCCGCACCCAGAAGCGCACGTTTGCTCCTTGCACAGTCGCGCCCAGCTCCACACGCGGTGGCCGGCCTCCATATTTGATCGCGTTGCTCACATAATTCACCCAGACTTCCTCGATCCAGGGACCATAGCCCATCGCCTGCGGCCACTCGGCAGGGTAGGCGATCTCGGCCTGCGCTTGTTCGATCACTTGCGCCAGGCGTCCCTCGGCTGACGCCACGAGCTTGCCCATGTCGAGCGGTTCCGTTTCCACGTCAGCCATGCGCACCTCCGCAAGCAGGAGCAGCTCTTCCAGGATGCTGTGCATGCGCGATCCGGTGTGCGAGATGAGGAGCAAAAGACGCTCGATTTCAGCCTCGCTCATAGTCGCATGATCCTCTCGAAGGACCTCGGCAAAGCCCGTCACCAGGGCCAGAGGATCTTTCAGGTCGTGAGCGACCGTATGGGCATAGGCATCAAGCTCCTGATTGCGCGCCTCCAGATCCCGGGCATGCTGGCCCAGCTTGTGCACTGCCACGCGGCGCTCTGTGATGTCCTCTATGTGAACCATCACCAGGTCGGGAGGCACGTAGGCATGTTTGACGGCGAGGTGCTTGACCTCTCCAGTACTTTTCAGCTCGTAGGTCATCTCCCGCTGGCAAGGGCGTTTCTCGGTCAAACATTGCCATAAATCCTCCACGATGTCAGGCCGATCCCTGAATAGCTCGCTCGCCTTTGCTCCAGCCTGGGTCTGGATGCCACCCTGTGCGAACGCCGTCGCAGCACTATTCTGATCGACCAGCACAAAATCATCGCCCTTTTTTTGCCACGTATAGGTTGGGATCGGAATTCCTTCGTACTGGGCCTTGAACCTTGCCTCGCTCTGGCGCAGTGCCTCGAGGGCAGCCTCCCTCTGTGCCTCGGCCTGCTTGCGCTCGGTCACGTCGATAAAGGCCGACAACACGGCCGGCTGGCCATCCCACGATATCACCGTCACCATCTGGTGCAAGGTGATGATCGAGCCGTCCCGGCGCACGGCACCGGCCTCGTACTGATTGGGCGCCGGGTCTCCTCGGGTGCGTGCGGCATGATAACCGAGCAGGCGCTGTCGATCGTAGGGTGCAATTAACGGGACGACAGAGTCGAGCGCCAGGACCTGGTCGACCGAGTCGTAGCCAAAGATACGGGCGTAGGCCGGGTTGGCAAAGAGAGGCCTGGTGTTGCGATGCACCAGGATCCCTTCTACCGAGCCTTCCAAAACGGTGCGGAAGCGCTCTCTGCTCTCACGCAGCAACGCCTCCAGATGCTGAACCCGTTGGTGAAGCTCGTCCTGCAACTGCCTGGCCCGGACCATGCCTCGCACGTGCGCCAGGAGCTCGCCCTCTGAAAGCGGGAAGGCGATATATTCGTCGGTGCCGGCCTCGAATGCACTTGCCGCTTCTTCGTCCGTCGACAGATCCGAGAGCAAGGCCACCATGCAGCCACAGAGCGCCGGCTCGGCCTTGATCCTGCGACAGAGCGCAATGCCATCCTCGTCGGGAAGGGCAATGCTGAGCAGAATCAGGACCGGATGGTTCTGCCTCGCCTGGTCAAACGCGTCACGGGCTGTGCTTACCTGTGACACCGCGAAGCCAGCCTCACCAAGCGAGCGCGAAATAGCGCCGAGCGAGTGAGGCTCTCCATGCGCGACGAGCACCGGAATGGCACTGTGCACTCGTATCTCCCGTGTCAGCCGATGCTCTTGACCAGCACGCTCCACGTCCCCCGCTGCACGATCTGATCCTCCTGGTTCAGGATCTCGACCTTGAACGTGACGAGCCCGCCGCCCAGGCGGCGCATCGGCTTTGTCTCCTCCACCGTCGCCCGCACGCGGATTGTGTCACCGAAATAGATCGGCAGGCTAAACTTCCACGCGCCGATCTCGCGAAAGGCGAGAACCGTCTCTTCCATAAAGCCGAGACGCACGGCCAATCCGCTGGCGATCGACAGGCCCAGCAGGCCGTGGGCCACGCGCTGTCCAAACGGGTGGTTGGCGGCGTATACGGCGTCGGTATGGATCGTGTTCCAATCGCCACTCAGCGCCGCGAATGCCACCACGTCCGCCTCGGTGACGGTGCGTCCTGCGCTCGTCACCGACTGCCCGATCTCGTACTCTTC
>DATHUZ010000342.1:0-2279 GCA_035461725.1 Anaerolineae bacterium | reverse complement strand
CGGGAATGTCTGGCTGTCGCATCCGACAGGAAACCCAGGCGAGTACGACCCCGGTCACTATGACTTTGCGTTCGGGCAGTCGAGCCCACAGGCGTGGACCTGCACCGCGTACGTCTATGACCTGAACGGCGAGCGCGTCACGTCGTCACAGAGCGTGACGATCGTCTTTGACACGAACGACTGCCAGCCCGGTGGCAGCGGGCACCAGGTGGCGATTGTCAACTGGGTGAAGAATTGGTAGGCTGGCAGGCTGGAAGATTGGAAACTCACTTCCAATCTTCCAGCCTTTCAATCTTCCATATCACTGAAGCGTGAAAGGCTCGGTAAGGAACGGATCGAGCGCCACGCGGGAGGGGGCAGTCGACTGGATGCGCAGCCGGTAACGGCTGGGCGGTAGGTGGGCCGGGATGGGCAGGTTGAACTGGCCGCGCCATACGTCGCCAACCTGCCACAGGCTCGTCGGATAGCCCATCACCGGCTCGCCTTCCCACCCGGTCAGCCGGCGCTGCTCCTCGTCGTCCACCATGGTCATCGTCACGCCCCAGTCACCACCCGGCACTTCCTCCGCACGCCAGTAGAGATTCAAGTGTAGCACGTCGCCCGGCGACAGCGGCGCATCGGGCTGGTGGGCCAAGCCCAGCTCGTGCAGGTCGTAGCCCAGCAAGGTGAGTGATCCCCAATCCAGGCTGATCGTCTCTTCCATGCCGAGTGCCGCCACGGGCGCCGGCGCGGCAGGGCGCTCCACGGTAAGCGGATCGAGCCATACCTGCGATACTCCATCCGCGGTCACGAGCCTCTGCCCCGTCTCGGCATCGTACAGCCCTACCTCGACACGATAGTCGCCCGGTGGGGTCGCGGGATGGATCGGGATGCCATAGTTGTCTTGAATCACTTCCCCCGGCACCCACAGGGTCGTCAGCAGCGCCCCGCCCCCCGGCTCGGCGTCCCGTTGGCCCACGATCTGGTCATGCCTGTCGAGGACGTGGAGGAACACCTTGTAGCGGCGCTCGAGTGTGCGCTTCGCCTCCCAGAAGAGCGTGACCTGTGCAATGTCCCCACTGGCAAGTTGATCATTCAACACGCTGTAGCCATGGAGCGTGATCTGGTCACCCGTTTGCGGATCGGCGAGGGTGACGCCGAGGCTGTGTGCCGGCGCGTCTGGCGTTTCGTCGGGCACGGCATAAATGACCAGGCGTACGTTGCCATACCACGAGTCGCTCGCCTTGTAGGCATGCGTGTCGAGCCACCCCTCGACAAAGCGCCTCGGATCGCTCTCGTCGGTGCCCCACAGGACGGCAAAGACGCGCGCGCCGGGCTGCGCCAGCGACTCGAGGGTGACCTGCGTTGATTCAGGATCGAGTGGGCGCCGCTCAGGCAAGGGATAGACGGGGAGGGTGCCGTGGTAGTAGTAGCCAAACACCTCCTGCTGGCCCTCGGCGTTGAGCACGACGGCGTCGCCGGGCCGGCCAACGGCGTCGACGTACTCGACGATGGCGCGATAGTTATCGCGGGCATGGGCGGGGTCGGTGTAATAGTCACCGAGGCCGTGGATCGATGCCGCGACCAGCAGCACGCCGAAAAAGAGATAAACCGCGATCTCGGCGCCACGGCGTACCCCCCAGCGCTCGTGCACGGGCCCGGTCACGAACCGGCCGGCGAGGAGGGAGAAGGCGGGACTGGCGACGAGCAAGAACTTGAGGTAGGCCTCACGGTAGAGGTCGAGGCCAAGGATGGCGACGACGGGCAGCAGGAGCCACACGATAGGGGCCGCATAGGCAACCTGGTGTATCAGAGCGTGGCCACGGTAAGGCAGGTAGACGAGGAGCAGGATGAAGAGCAAGGCGCCGGTCTCGAACCAGGGGGAGCTGGCAGGGCCCGTGGTGAAGAGCTGGGTGATGTGCGTGATGGCGGCGACCAGGTCGATCGACGTCGCCAGCCGCGGCCAGGCGGTGAGCTGGCGGTAGGCGATGGGCAGCCACGGGGCAAAGAGGAGGAGCGCGCCCGCCTGGAAGGCGAGCCACGCGGCCAGGCGCTGCCACTGGTCACGCCCGGCCCAACCCCGCCCCGGCAGTGCCCAGCGCAAACCCCAGTCGAGGAGGACCACCAGGTTGATGGCCGCCAGCACAAAGGGAAAGGCATAGTGGGTGTACAGGCCGGCCGCGGCAGACAGCGCGTAGAGCACCCCCCACGGCCAGGCGCGCTCGCCCCGGCCGGCGGCGATCCAGCGCAGCGCGGCGTAAAAGGCGAGTGCGGCCCAGAGCGCCAGGAGGATATACATG
>DATHUZ010000341.1:0-2303 GCA_035461725.1 Anaerolineae bacterium | reverse complement strand
AACGGCTGTGCCGACGTGCTCCTCGTGCTCGCCCGTTCGGAGGAGGGCACCAGCGATGCGCGTGGTCTGTCGCTCTTTGAGGTCGAGGCCGACCAGACCGTGCGCGTGCGGCGCCTGGAGAACAAGCTCGGCCTGCGCGCCTCGCCCACGTGCGAGCTCCAATTCGACGGCACGCCGGCTCGCCTCGTCGGCAAACGCCGCTTTGGCCTGATCCGCTACACCTGGGCGCTCATGAACGGCGCCCGCGTGGCCGTGGCGGCGCAGGCGGTTGGCATCGCCGAGGCGGCCTACCGCGAGGCGCTGCGCTATGCCCAACAGCGCGCGCAGTTTGGCACCACCATCGACCGCATCCCCGCCGTCTATCGTATGTTGCTCTCGATGCGCGGCGAGATCGAGGCCACGCGCGCCCTCGTGTACGAGACCGGCCGCTGGGTGGACCTGAGAAAGGCCTACGAGCGGCTGAAGGCGCGCGGTGAGCTAGATGACGATGGCCGTGCCCGGCTCAAGCTCGCCGACAGGCTCACCGCGGTGCTGACGCCACTCGCCAAGTACCACGCCACCGAGATGGGCAACAGGGTGTGCACCCAGGCGATCCAGGTGCACGGCGGCACCGGCTACATGCGCGAGTTTGCCGTCGAGCGCCACTTTCGCGATATCCGCGTCACCAACATCTATGAGGGCACCAGCCAGCTCCAGGTAGCGGCGGCCACGGGCGGGCTCCTGGGCCACGCCCTCGACGAGCTGCTCGACACCTGGTCGGCCCACACCTACCCCACGCACGTCAGCGACCTGAAGCGCACGCTCGACGAGGGGAACGCACTCCTGGCACGCAGCGTCGACCACCTGAAGGAGCACGATGACCGCGCGCTGATCGACTATCACGCCGTCGACCTGGCCGACATGGCCGTCTACCTGCTCACCTCCTGGCTGATGCTGCGCGACGCCGCCGTCGCCGAGACAAAGAGCCACCTGGCACGCGTGTACATCGGCGAGGCCATGTCCCACTTTCGCGGCCGCCTCGCCGCACTGCAGGCTGCCGACCCCACGCCCATCCAGGCCCACGCCGCGCTCCTCTCCACCTGATCGGGAGGCTGGCAGGTTGGAAGGCTGGAAGACCGCCCAACGTTCCAGCCTTCCAGCCTTCCATTCTCGAAACCTTTGACAAACCCCTGTTCGAGTGTTACAATCAAGCTCGAAACAGGGAGGCGACAGTGATCCACCTCGATCGCGAGCTGCAAACGGCAATCGACCTTGCCCGCCAGGCGGGTGAGGTCATCCTCGACCACTACCGGGCGGGTGTCACGGTCGAGTACAAGGTGGGCGACGAGCCGGTGACGGCAGCCGATCACGCCGCCGACCTCCTGATCCGCACCGCGCTGCGGCGCGCCTTTCCCGGCGACGGCATCCTCACCGAAGAGTCGGAAGACGATCGGTCGCGCCTCCATCGAGAGCGGGTCTGGATCGTCGACCCGCTCGACGGCACGGGCGACTTTGTCGACCAGACAGATGACTTTGTCGTGCAAATCGGCCTGGCCATCGGGGGCGAGCCGTGGCTCGGCGTCGTCTACCAGCCAGTCACCGGCCACCTTTTTTACGCGGCGCATGGGCAGGGCGCCTTTGAGCAGCGCGACGGGCGCACCCACCCTGTGCACGTATCAAGCGTGGCCGATCCGGCCCGGATGTGCCTGGTCGCCAGCCGCTCACACTATACGCCTTTCATCGACCGGGCGAGGCAGGCGCTCGACGTCTCGTCGACCCGCCGGGCCGGCAGCGTCGGCATCAAGGTGGGGCTGGTGGCGCGCGGCGATTGCGATCTATACCTGGGGACCACGGTGTGCAAAGAGTGGGACGTGTGCGCGCCCCACGCCGTGCTGCTGGAAGCGGGCGGCCTGCTGACCGGGCTGCGCGGCGAGGCGATCACGTACAACAAGCCCGAGATCGGCGCCTGTCCCGGCCTGGTAGGCAGCAACGGCTGCGCCCATGCGCGGGTACTCGACGCGCTGGCCCCCATCCTGGAAAGAGCCGGGAGATAACGAGCGATGCGAGCACGACAGGGACGTGCGTGGCAAAGGAGCAGGCAGAGGCAAGGCACGGCGCCGGCACAGGCGCCGGGGAGGGGTGTGAAGCACACGCGCCTGCTCCTGGCACTTTTCCTGACCTGGTCGCTGCTCGTTTCCTGCGCACCGGGGGGCGATCCCGCCCCGGCCGCAGCGTCGGCCACAGCGGCCCCGACGGTGACCCCGACCCCCCTTCCGCCCCCGATCGGCGAGTTTCCCACCTACACGCTGCAGCTCGCGCTCGAC
>DATHUZ010000340.1:0-1537 GCA_035461725.1 Anaerolineae bacterium | reverse complement strand
TCATCGCCCCCTACCCCTACGAAGAGATCGATCTCGGCCGCGCCTACGGCGGCCTCGCTATGCCCGGCGCGGAAGGCCGTCCCATCCACTGGCTCGGCACCGACTCGCTGGGCCGCGACATCCTCTCTCGCCTGCTCTACGCCGGGCGCATCTCGCTGGCCGTCGCCCTTGTCACCACCCTCCTGTCCACCACCGCGGGCACCCTGATCGGTGCCAGCGCCGGCGCGTTTGGCGGTGTGGTCGACACGGTGCTGATGCGCATTGCCGACGTCATGCTCACCCTCCCCTTCCTACCCGTGCTCCTCGTGCTCTCGAGCAGCCTGCGCCAATACTCGTCGCTCCAGGCGTTCCTCGGCTCCTCACTCAGCGTGGTGATCATTATTTTCGTGCTCCTCCTCTTTGGCTGGATGGGGAACGCGCGCCTGGTGCGTGGATCGGTGCTGAGCCTGCGCGGTCAGGATTTCGTCGACGCCAGCCGTGCGCTCGGTGCGAGCAAGGGGCGCATCATCCTGCGTCACCTCGTGCCCAACTCGCTGGCGCCGATCATTGTCGCCGCCACGCTCGGCTTTGGCGGGGTCGTCATTGCCGAGTCGACCCTCTCCTTTCTCGGCTTTGGCGTCATGCCGCCGGTGCCCACGTGGGGAAACATGCTGAACGAGGCGCGCAACTCGCCGCTCGACTTTTTGTTCACGCAGGCGCTGTCGCCAGGCTTTTGCATCTTTGTCACCGTGCTGGCGATCAACTTTATCGGCGATGGGCTGCGCGACGCGCTCGACCCACGGCTCAAGATGTAAGACGGAGCGAACGAACATGACCGTACCCACTGATCGCGTACGCACTCAGCCCCTCAAAATGATCTTTGTGGTCGCTGTTTGGGTCGCCGTCATCATCTATGGCACGCTCAGCGTGACGGCGCAGGATCCTCTATGGTTCCTGAGGCGGGTCGAAGCCCATCCCGTGCGCTTGGTCATCTACCACCACGAGGGCAAGCTCACCGAGCTCCGCCCCGGGCAGGAGGGCTTTGACCAGCTCTCCTCGGCAGTGCAGATGGCGCTGGAACAGGGCATCGACCGGCCGTCGGGCATCGGATTCTCCGACGCCTCCCTGCTCGACGCCTACAGCCGCTACGTCACCGTCGAGGTCTATTTCGACCCGCCGGCCCTGCTCGACTCGCCCTACGCCGTCGGAGAGCCGACACAGATGCTCTTTCCGATCACCGGCCGCCACTCCGATCGGCCGCTGGTTTTGCTCGGCAGCAATGGCAAATACCAGTCGAACGCGCCTCTGCTCCACACCGTCGAGCCAATACGGCGCGCCCTTCAGGACCTGGGCTACTATACGCCCCAAGTGAGGTGAAACGTGACAGACGACAAGGCACTCTTTGAGAACAATCGAATCCTCGACGTCCGTGGGCTCAAGACCTACTTTTACACCGAAGACGGTATCGTCAAGGCTGTGGACGGCGTCGACCTGTACGTCAAGCGCGGCGAGGTCATGGGCCTGGTGGGCGAGTCGGGCTGTGGCAAGAGTGTCACCT
>DATHUZ010000339.1:0-1930 GCA_035461725.1 Anaerolineae bacterium | reverse complement strand
AATAGAATGCCGCTCGATCCTGACGAAAAGCGGCATCGACGGCGTCGACTATGCTGTCAACCCGTATGTGGGGTGCGCGCACGCCTGCGTCTACTGCTACGCCACCTTTATGAAGCGTTTCACGGGCCACCAGGAGCCGTGGGGCACCTTCGTCGACGTCAAGACAAACGCCGCACAGGTCATGGCGCGTCAGATCCGCGGTGCGAAGCGCGGCTCCATCAACTTGAGCACCGTCACCGACGCCTACCAACCGCTCGAGGAGCAGTACCGCGTCACCCGCGCCTGCCTGGAGGCGCTTGCCGGGTGCGACTATCCGATCACGGTCCTGACCAAGTCGGCACTCGTTCTGCGCGACCTCGACCTGCTGGCACGCCTGCCCGACGTCGAGGTCGCCTTTACCATCAGCGCGCTCGATGAGACGCTTCGCGAGCGTTTCGAGCCTGGCGCCTCGCCCTTCGCCGCGCGCCTCGCGGCCCTGCGCGCGCTGGCCGAGGCCGGCGTCCGCACCTGGGCCTTCTGCGGCCCCCTCCTCCCCTTCCTTTCCGACAGCGAGGAACAGGTCGACACCCTCTTTGCCGCGCTGAAAGACGCGTGCGCCGGCTCTGTCCTCGTCGACAGCCTCAACCTGCGGGGCGCTGCGTGGGGAGCCGTGCGCGCCGTCCTTGAGGCCCACTACCCTGACCTCGTCGCCCCTTACCACGCCCTCGCCACCAACCGCCGCCCCTACCACGCCGCCCTGATGGACCGCACCCGCCGCCTCGCCGCACGACACGAGCTGGCGTGGCGGGAAGTGCGCATCGTTTACCAGGGAGACGCATGAGAGTGCCGCGGGATTTGCCGCGTTGACACGGAGTTGTTCACGGAGAGAAGATACGGTTACACAGAGATACACAGAGTGGCGCGGAGATTCACAGAGAAGAGAGAGAAAAATGCCGGGCGTGAGCCCGGCGCACCAGGTGGGTCTATTCTGAAGGAGCAACGATGAATCAGACGATCGACTGGCTGCTGAACAGCCCTGAGCCGTGGACGCGCTACCGGACCCTGCTCGACCTGCTCGGTCGTCCGGCGGACGACCCCGAAGTTTGTGCCGCCCGCGCTGAGATGCTCGCCCACCCGCAGGTGCAGGCACTCATCGCCCAGACCGCCACCTGGGGTACCCGGCCCTTCACACGTCACAACGACGCGGGGTACACCATCTATGCCTTCAGCACGCTCGCCGATTTCGGCCTGCGTGCAGACGATGCCGGCATGTCCCGCGCCGTCGAGGCCGTGCTCGCCCACCAGGCGCCCGAAGGTGCGTTCCAGACCGTCGTCAACATCCCCACGAACTTTGGTGGCACCGGCGAGGACGCCTGGACCTGGATCGTGTGCGACGCACCCACCCTCCTATACGCCCTAATCGTCCTCGGCCTCGGCACCGACGAGCGCGTGCAGCGCGCCGTCGACCACCTCGTCTCCCTCGTCGACGACAACGGTTGGCGCTGCCTCGGCTCGCCCGGCATCGGCAAGTTTCGGGGACCCGGGCGCAGGGACGATCCATGCCCCATCGCCAACGTCTATGCCCTCAAGGCCATCGCTGCCGCCGCCGAGCACGGCCGGCCCGATCTGCTCGCCTGCGACGCGGCACGCGCCGGCGCCGGGATGCTGCTGTCGCACTGGCAGCACCAGGGCGAGCGCAAGATGTACCTGTTCGGCATCGGCACCGACTTTCGAAAGCTCAAGTACCCCTTCGTCTGGTACGATATCCTCCACGTCACCAGCGTCCTCGGCCACTTTCCCTTCATCCACGCTGATCCTCGCTTCCGTGAAATGATCGAGGCCATCTCCGCCCAAGCCGGGCCAGGGCGCCGCTACACTGCCACATCCATGTACAAAGCCTGGAAAGGCTGGTCGTTCGCCGACAAAAAGGCTGCATCCCCATGGCTCACCT
>DATHUZ010000338.1:0-4411 GCA_035461725.1 Anaerolineae bacterium | reverse complement strand
TCTTCAAGCCGAACGCATTGATGCTGACGATCTTTATCGGGCTGGTAAGCTGGACGGACGTGTCGCGTATCGTGCGCGGGCAGGTGTTCCAGGTGAAGCAGATGGAGTATATCACCGCGGCGCGCGCCCTGGGCGTGCGCACGTCCAAGATCATCATCGGCCACGTGCTACCCAACGTCATCCCTGTGGCCATCATCTTTGCCGCCCAGGTGATCGGTGGGGTGATTCTGTTCGAGTCGGCCCTCAGCTTTCTGGGGCTGGGGGTGCAGCCGCCCACGGCCACGTGGGGCAACATGCTCAACAAAGCGACGTCCTACTTTAGCCTGGGCCCGCACCTGGTGATCTGGCCAGGCCTGCTCATTAGCATCACCGTCTTGTGCCTTTACATCATTGGCGACGGCCTGCGCGACGCGCTCGATCCTACGATGCGAGGCGCCCGCTAGCCAGAGCCAAGTCCTGGAGAGGGCGGCCACGGGGGAAACCCCGTGGCCGCTTTTCCTTTTCACTAGCACCGAATCAGCATGTGGGCGGGAACCCGCCCCCTCGTACTCGACATTCGCCTTATCCCCATCGGGTAAATGATCGAACAGTCGAACAGTGAGCGCCAGCACTGATATACCGGGGCAGCGTGCCGACGGGCGGCGGATGCTGTACAACGTGCCGGGTGTGGCGAGCGTGGACCTGAAGGAGCAGATCGGCGCGGGCTGGCAGATGCTGATGGGGCTGGGCTGATCTTTGCGACCGCGCTCGTGTCGCAGATCCAGGCACTGCGGCGGGCGAACCGGATGGACCTGGCGGAGGCGACGAAGGTCATGACGTGATCTCGCTCTGCCCGGTCAGGTCTTTGCGAAAGTGGCGCTCCGTTTCGCGATAGCCCAGCGCTTCATGGGCCGCGGGGCTGACAGGATAAGAAGGGTTCGTGTCCGACGCCATTTCCAGGCAGCCCTCCTCCCTGGCCCACGCCTCTGCTCGATCCACCAGGGCGCGGCCCACGCCCCGCCTGCGGTAGTCCGGATCGACGTACCACGCTTCCAAATATCCGATGCGATCCGTGCGGCAGCCAGGGGCCGTGTCCTTGATCGAGATCTCGACGAGACCGCACAAATCGCCATCCGGCCGTACGCAGACGAACGCTGCGTGAAGAGTCGGCAGCGGAGGCCGCGGAGGCCGCGCAAAAAAGTGGGCGATCTCGCGTGCTTGCTCCTCTGGATCCGCGTCGTCCCACAGTGCGAGGCGCATCCGCAACCACTCGGCGGCATCTTCTGGCTGCGCGGGTCGAACGATCACGAGCTCCCTCTGTCCGGCAGTGTCACCCGTCAAGATGTGCGTCCAGGCATGTCTTGACGCGATTCAGCGACACGCGAATGCCGAGGGCGCGCACCACCGGCGACGAATTTCGAGCATTGTAGCACGAAATCGGCGGACGGTCAACGGTGACGAAAGTTTTGTCAGACGTGCCGTCGATGTTATAATCCCGGCAGCACACACCGCCACCGGCGGCGTACAGGGAGGCAAACATGAAACTCGCAGACGGCGACCGGCTGCTCTTTATCGGCGATTCAATCACAGACTGCGGCCGGGGGCGGCCCGTTGGGCAAGGCGGCCGGCTGGGTGATGGGTACGTGGCCCTGGTGGACAGCCTGCTGGCTGCCTGGTACCCGGAGCGGCGGATCCACGTGTTGAACACGGGCGTGAGCGGCAACCGGGTGACGGATCTGAAAGCACGGTGGCGAGAGGACGTGCTCGACCTGAGCCCCGGCTGGCTGTCGGTAATGATCGGCATCAACGACGTGTGGCGGCAGTTCGACAGCCCGTTCGAAACACACCAGGTGTCGCTCGACCTGTACGAGGCGACGTACCGCGCGCTGCTGGAACGGACACGCCCCAGGCTCGAGGGACTGGTATTGGCCACGCCCTATTATGTCGAATCAAATCGGTCGGACCCGATGCGCATACAGATGGACGAGTATGGCGCGGTGGTTAAGCGGCTGGCCGGTGAGCTGGGGGCGGTGCTGGTGGATGTGCAGGCTGCGTTCGACCGCTACCTGGCCCACCGGCCCGCGCGGTCGCTGTGTGACGACGGCATTCACGTGAATCAGGCGGGGCACACGATCATTGCGCGCGCGTGGCTGACCGCCGCCGGCCTGGACTGGTGCGTGTGATTCGTATCAGGTGAGCCCAAGCTCTTTGATCCGCTCGCGCACAATCCGCTCGACGAGTGGCTCGGGCAGCGGCTTTTCGGGCGCAAAGTGGATCGTCGCCCCCGAGACCTCGACGTCCCCGAGCTCGCCGGCCATGGTTTCCATCAGCCCAGGGCTCATGGTGTGCAGCGCGCAGTGCTTCGCGCCCGCCGAGATGCCGACCAGGTCCTTGCCGAGGCGAAAGATCGGAATGCCATAGCTGACGCGCTCGGTGCAGCCTGGCGCCGTGGCGTGCACAATGCGCCGCAGCCGCTCCAGGGCGGCCCTGTCGTCGTCGGGCAGGGCGGCGAGATAGGCATCCACTTCTTCGGGCGCGTGGCGTGACGCTCCTGATTTACCCATTGGTATATCCCTCTCTGGCCGTTTTTCGGCCCGCAGGCTCAGGGCATGGCGGCGACGAGCTGCTCGCCGACCGCCCGCATCCGCTCCTTTTCCATTCCTTTTTCGTCCGCGGCGAGTGTGATCGTCAGGGTAAAGACGGCATAGTCGTTCAAGAGCCACAACTGCTGCGTCGTATCTTCGATCGTGTAAAAGAGGGCTTTCTCCCCGAGCCCCGGTATCTCTTCGATCGAGACCTCGATGCCGGACATCTCGGTGGAATAGCTCAGCTCCGAATCCTCACCGGGTTTGCCGGCAGTCAGGTTGCCATAGAAGTTGTCCCACCACTCGGGGGCGGTCCCCGTTCCCACGTCCTCGAACTCGGCCAGGGTCTCGTCGGTGTAGGCCAGGATAAAGAGATGCGGTGTGGCGCCGGGCATGGAAGAGTCGGCCATATAATCGCAAGAGAGGGCGCCCGGCACCTCGCCGCTCGTCTTTTCGGCGACAGGCGCCCCGATGGCCGCCTCGACCTGCGCGTCGCTCAGAAGCGCGCACGGGTCAAGCGTTTTTCTCTCTCCACCCGGGGGCGACGAGGAAGCACCCTCAGGCGCAGAGCCAGCCGGCGACGGCTCGCCGCCGCAGGCGGCAGCCGTAAACAGCACGAACAGGAGCATCAAAAGAACGACCTTCTTCATTGCGGACCTCCTTGGGTGTCGTTCGAGAAATTGAGTCACTATTGTTGTTGCCCTGGTACCGGCAGGGCGACCACGTCCCACACCATCGAGTGCACCTGGATGTCGAACCAGGCGTCAAACAGCTCGGCCGTGCGCTCTGGCGGCCAATCGCCGGGATCGACGGCCCAGCCCTCGAGCTCGATCTCGAACAGCAAGGGCTTGATCGGCTCCAGGTATTCGAGGACGGCGTCGAGGCTCTCCAGGTCAGGGACGAGGATGGCGGTGCGGTCGTGCTCGAGATCGTGGAGGGAGATCGGCTCATCGGAGGCGACGGTGCGGTTCACCCAGTCGACCAGCGGCTGCCTGGGGACGATCACGGCCACGCCGCGATCGATGGGGTGCATGGCGCGCAGCTCGTCACCCTGGGGCCCATGGATCACCTGCACGCGCAGCTCTCCCCACGCGAGCGCCTCGAGCGCCTGGTTGACCTCGTCGAGATCAAAGGCCTCGGGATCGAACTCGCCGCCGATCCATTCCAGGTAGCTTTCGTGCTCGTCGTGCTCGGGGTCGCGGATGGCCTCCAAAAAGTTCTGGTAGCCCCAGATGCCACCGACGTCTTCGGGCGGGCGGGCACGCCGGCCCTTGATGCAGACCGGATAAAGCTGATCCGGCTCGGGGGCAAGGACCTTTTCGACCTCGATCAGGTGCATCCAGCCATCCCCAAAGTCATACTCGTAGCGGAACCTGAAGCCCTCGCCGGCGAGGATCTCGCTCAGCGTCACGTGCTCCTCATCGCGCATGTCCACATAGTCGAGGTAGTCGGGATCGGGCACGCCGTAAAAGGCATCGCCGACGATGAACTGGTGCAGGTGATAATCGAGCCAGCCGAAGGCCACCTGGATTATGTCATGTAAATCGCCGAGCGTGTCGTCTCCCGGCACGAGCAGCCGGCGCCAGACCGGCGGCTTGATGCCCTCCAGGGTGACCTTGAGCTGGTAGATCTGTACGTCTGTTTCCGGGCCGTGTTTGGTGGTCATCTGACTCCTCCTCTGCCGGGCCATTGTAACACTGTCACGATGGAAATGCAACAAAAGACTTGCGATTTTTTCCCGGACGCAGCCGCCGCGACACCAGAGCAGAACCTGACAGAACGTGGGCTCGTGGACAGGGCGCAAACATCCGCAGCCCGGACTTGGACCGGGCCGTACGAGATGGATC
>DATHUZ010000337.1:0-6804 GCA_035461725.1 Anaerolineae bacterium | reverse complement strand
TCAAAATCCTGTCCTACGGCGGCTCGGCGTCGCCTGTCGATATTCTATCCGAAGCCGGGATCGACGTCGCCTCGCCCGCCTTCTGGCAGGGTGGGTTCGACGTCATCGCGGGCATGATCGATGACCTGGAACAGCTCGCCTGAACCGGCGGACGTCACCTCTTCTGGCGCCGTCGCCGGCGCGACATGCCAGAATAAAAGCAGAACTCTTAACAGCAGAAATAGGATGCCTACCAGTGCCACGGTGAGCGCTGCGATGGCGGCGAGGCCGAGCAATTGGGCGTTGACCTGGCCCGGCCAGTCGGGGGCAAGGCCTGGTGCGGGGAAAAACCCGGTGACGCCCTGCCCGGCGATGCCAAGATACGACTCGAGGCCGAGGCCGTGCCACCCGGCTCCCGCCTGCCCATCGGCAAACACGCCTGGGGCCAGCACGCCCAGCACGCCGCCGACCAGCGCGACAGGCACCGCGCCCGTCGGGTCGTCGACGCGCAGCACGTGCGCCACCACAAACGTGGTCAGTGGCACCAGCAGGCCGGCGGCGGCACCGAGGGCAACGGCCGACCAGGCGGGCATCAGCGCCAGCCCGGCAGCGCAGGCCAGCACGCCTGCCGCCGCGCCGCGGGCCACCGCCAGCGAGTGGGCACTGCCAGCCACGAACCAGGTATAGACGGCGGGCACAAGGGCACCCGCCGCCGCCGCGAGCACCAGGTTCACCCCGGCGCGCGGGGTGGCAAGGCCAGCGTCGAGCAAGAGCGGGTTCGCCCAGGTGATGCCGATCCCACCGGCGATGACCAGCACGGCACCCACGACCGCGATCACGGGCAGGTGCACCGTGGGCAGGGTCGCGACCTCGTCTGCGGGCAGCGGCGGCAGCCGCCGCCCGAACAAGAGGATGCCCAGCAGAGCCGCCACGCCGCCCACCACCGCCGCCGAGCTGAGGCCCGTCAGATCGACATAGCCGTGGCCCAGGCCGAGGGTGTCGCCGGTGTGCATCAGCCAGCCACCGCCGGAGAACCAGTTGGCGGCAGCGGGGTAGACCAGCGTGGCGACGGTCAGCCCGCCGAGCGCTGCCATCCAGCCCGGCATCCGCTCGCGCAGTGACAGGAGCGGCACGATCACGGCGGTGGCCAGCGAGGGCAGGTAGGCCAGGAAGAGGGCCATGGCCGCGGGCGTCGAGGCCTCGTCGAGCAGCAAAAAGCCGCGCAGCCCGAGGACGCCCCAGTCGAGGTTGAGCGGCGAGGCCCACTCCCACACCAGCCCTTCCAGCCCGGCCAGGTCGGACACGAGCCCGACGCCGCCCATGTGGAAGGCAAAGCCGCCCGCCCAGTAGGCGACTGCCGCCAGGGCCAGCCCACCCAGGCCGAGCGTAGCCGAGTGTGCCGGCCGCCGGCCCGACAGGGACCCAACCGCCAGCAGGATCAGTCCTGCAGGCAGCAAGAGTCCCAACAGAGCGAATTGTGCATTGAGAATTGTCAATTGTGAGTTGTACATTTATCGCCGATGCTATGCTTGGCACGTTGGCCAGGTGGTTGCGGATCATGGGGTATGACACCCTGTTCGATCCCGCCATGGATGACCATCAACTGGCGCGCCTCGCGCGCGCCGAGGGCCGGGTGCTTCTCACCCGGGACCGAGAGCTGGCCCAGCGGCGTGGAGTGGACAGCTTGCTCGTCGAAAGCGAGCACCTGGACGCACAGATCGCGCAGCTCTTTGCCGAGCTCGATCTCGATCCGGCCGGCTCCTTTTCCCGCTGCCCCGTGTGCAACGAGCGGCTGGTGGAGATGGACCGGGAAGAGGCTCGGGAACGGGTGCCGGCCTACGTTGCCCGCACCCACGATACATTCAGATCGTGTCCCGGCTGCCAGCGCGTCTACTGGCGCGGCAGCCACCGGCGGCAGATGGAAGAGCGCCTGGCTCAATTCATTCGCAAAGAGAACGGAGGTTGAACCCTGGAACCCATTGAACTGGTCCACGTAATCACAGATGCGATTTCGGAGCGCCTCGGATCGCACATTGCGGTGCTCGACATGAACGAGGTGTCGCTGCTCGCCGACTATTTCATCCTGTGCAACGCCGAGAGCACGCCGCAGTTCAGGGCCATCCTGGACGAGGTCGTCGATCAGACGCGCGCCGCAGGGGAGCGGCCTCTGCACACCGAGGGCGCGCCCGAGTCGGGCTGGGTCCTCGTCGACTATGGCGCGGTGGTGCTGCATATCTTTGATCCCGAGCTGCGCGCCTACTACGACCTCGAGGGCCTGTGGAAAAAGGCACGCCTGGTGGTTCAGATCATGTAGCCGCACAGTGCGGCCTATTATACAGAACTCGCCGAAAAGTGGCAAGCGCGCGCTCTCCCGGCGCCAGGTGCGGTTGCACCTCGTGATAAATCAGTGCGGGCACGGAGCGCTACGTTCCTAACACGCGCTTCAGCGTGATCAGCCGCAAGAAGCGGCGCTAAAGTGGCCACTACGAACGGGTTCGCCCACAGGCGGCATACGCAGCCGTACGCGAGGCAAGCCAGAAAAGAGCGCGGCACGTTTCGATCGCCGGGCGTGGTGCCGCGATGAGGAGAACTTGTACACCGTGGCGGCTTCCGGTATAATGAACGTCCATTTGAGCGTGAGCATTGGGCAGCGACGCCCAAGGAGGAAGGAGAAACGTGTTTAGCACCTTCGATGAGGCGAAAGAGTTCATCCGCACGCACGATGTGCGCATGATCGACCTAAAGTACACCGACTTGTGGGGCCGCTGGCATCACGTCACCTTGCCCGCCAGCCAGTTCACACCCCAGTTGTTTGTCGAGGGGGTCGGGTTCGATGCCAGCAGCGTAGGCCTCAAGCCGCTCAAGGCCGGCGACATGATTACCGTTCCCGACCTGTCCACCGGCTTTCTCGACCCGTTCTGGGATGCCCCTACCCTCGCCTTTCTGTGCTCGGCCAAAGAGGCCGACACGCTGCTCGACTTTGCCCGCGACCCGCGCAACATCGCCCGGCGTGCCGAAGAGTACCTGTGCCAGCAGGGGCTTGCCGACGCGAGCCGTTGGGGGCCCGAGTTCGAGTTCTACATCTTTGACTCGGTGGCTTTCGAGAACGAGATCTATCGTGCCGGCTACCGCCTCGAGTCGCCCGAAGGGTTCTGGAACAGCCCACGCGGCGGCCTGGGCCACTACATCCCGATGCACGGCGGCTATCACGCCCACGCTCCGCAGGATTCACTCTACAACCTGCGCAGCGAGATCTGCCTGAAGCTCGAGGCGATGGGCGTGCCGATCAGGTACCACCACCACGAGGTGGGCGGCCCAGGGCAGGTTGAGATCGAGACGGCGCTCATGGGGCTGATGGAGAGCGCCGACGCGACGATGAAGGTCAAGTATGTGGCCAAGATGACCGCTGCGGCCTATGGCCAGACGGCCACCTTTATGCCCAAGCCCCTCTTTGGCGAGGCGGGCAACGGCATGCACTTTCACCAGATGCTGGTGCGCGATGGCCTGTCGCTCTTTTATGACCCGGCCGGCTACGCCGGGCTGAGCCAGACGGCGCTGCATTACATCGGCGGCCTGCTGGCCCATGGGCCGGCGCTGCTCGCCCTCACCAACCCGAGCACCAACTCTTTTCGGCGGCTGGTGCCAGGCTACGAGGCGCCGGTGAACCTCTTTTTCTCACTGGGCAACCGCAGTGCCGCGGTGCGCATCCCCAAGTACGCCAAGAACCCACACAAGCAGCGCATCGAGTATCGCCCTCCCGACGCGACATGCAATGTCTACCTCGCGCTCGCCGCCCAGCTCATGGCGGGCATCGACGGCATCCTGAATGAGATCGATCCCACCGCCGAGGGCTTTGGCCCATTCGACAGCAACATCTTTACCTGGAGCGAGGAGGAGCGCAAAAAGATCGAGGGACTGCCCACCACGCTGGGGCAGGCGCTCGAAGCGCTCGACGCCGACCATGACTTTTTGCTCGCGGGCGACGTTATGGATGCCAGGTTCATCGCCGATTGGATCGACTACAAGCGCACACGCGAGTACCTGGAGGTGCGCGACCGCCCGCACCCGTACGAGATGGCGCTCTACTTTGATGTGTGAGGCATTCTCGTTCTCGTCCATGATCGGTGACTGAGGAGTGGACTGCGGGCGTGACCACCTGCGCTGCCCGCGTCGAGTGAAAGGCCGGCATGACGGAAGAGCTGTTGAGGCAGGGGATCGCCGCCGCCAGGGAAGGGCGTAAAGCAGAGGCGCTGCGCATCCTGATGCAGGTGACCGAGCTCGACGATCGGAACGAGCGTGCCTGGCTGTGGCTGAGCCAGGTGGTGGATTCGGCCGAGGACCGGATCGTGTGCCTGGAAAACGTCCTCACGATCAATCCGGCGAACGAGAACGCGCGCGCCGGCCTGGCCTGGCTGGCGCAGCACGCGGCGCCCTCCGCCCGCCCCACCCCGGCGCCCTCCGCACCCGGCCCTGGAGCCGAGGCATGCCCGCGCTGCGGGCATCCAGTGCCGCTGTCGCAAAACGAGTGCGCGCAGTGTGGCCTGCCGATGATCGTCATCTGCCCGCGCTGCCGTGGGCACGTGGAAGTGGCGAGAGCAACGTGTCCAACGTGCCAGTTCAGCCTGGGCGATTTTCGAGATGGCGCACACTATCACCTGGCACGCGCCCAGGCCTACCTCGGCCATGGCAAGTCGGACCTGGTGCCAGAAGCGCTGGCGCGCGCGCACAAGGAAGCCGGGCGCGACCCGAAAGTGCTGGTGCGCATCGCCGAGCTGTATGCCGAGACCGGCGCCGCGGCCGCGGCGCTGCCTGCCCTCGAAGAAGCCGCGGCGGTGGCGAGCGGCGATGCCGAGCTCCAGGCGCGGATCGGATTCCTGTACCAACGGCTTGGCCAACAGGAGCAGGCGCGGGCCGCGTTCGAGCGGTCTGTGCAGATCGGGGGAGATCCACTGGCTCTGCTGGAGCTGGCGCGGATCGAGATCGCCGCCGGGCGCGCGGCCGAAGCACGTGCGCTGCTCAACCAGGTGACCAAGGCCAAGCCGCTGAACGCCGAGGCCTATCTCCTTCTGGGGGATCTGGAGCGGGCAGTTGGCAACGAGGACGAGGCAATCCGGCTGTACGAGCACGCGAGCCAGCTTACCGGCCGGGAAACGGCGGTGGGCAGAGAACTGTTTTCGCGCCTGGTCGAGTTTGAAGGACGAGCCAGCGCCGAGGCACGCGCCGACTGGCGACGCCAACAGCGCGAGGCCGGAACAAGCCGCCCTCGCCGGCAGCTCGATCGACCCGGCTGCGTCACCGTGTACGCCGCGTGGCTGGCGCTGTCGGCCGTGCTCGGCCTGTGCAGCCTTGCCTTCGTCTCGGCGCTGCCCGACATGCTCGTGGACCCGATGCTCGCTGCCGAAGCCGGCCTGGACCCCGCCGACCTGCAGCCATTCACGTCCCTCTTGATGCCTTTGGTGATCGGCTGGTCCCTCGTCTCTACCGGCGTCCAGAGTGCACTCGCCGCCGGCTTGTGGTTCATGAAAAACTGGGCGCGCATCATCCTGATCGTGCTGCACAGCCTCGGTCTCCTGGGGGCGCTCGCCAACGTGGTCCTCACCTTCACGACGCTAAACGATCTGGCTCCGGGAGGCGCCGGCACGGCTGCCCTTCCTTTTGGCTGCGTGGCATTCGGCGCGATTGCGCTGGAAGCGTACATCATCTTTTGGTTCGCGACCAACCGCTGGCGCTTTGCATGAGATAGGAGGATATTGATGACGAGTCGTGTAGTTCACCCGCCCCGCGGGACAACACTGACGTGCAAGAATTGGCTAATCGAGGCGCCCTACCGCATGATCCAGCATAACCTCGATCCCGAGGTGGCGGGCGACCCGGAGCATTTGATCGTCTATGGTGGGCGCGGGCGGGCGGCGCGCAGTTGGGAGGCGTTCGACGCGATCCTGGACAGCCTGCGCAATCTGGAGCCGGACGAGACACTGCTGGTGCAGAGCGGCAAGCCCGTCGGCATCTTTCGCACGCACGCCGACGCTCCGCGCGTGATCATTGCCAACACCAACATCGTGCCCGCATGGGCCACCCAGGCGAATTTCGACCGTTGGGAGGCCGAGGGGCTGATCATGTACGGCCAGATGACGGCCGGAAGCTGGATCTATATCGGCACCCAGGGCATCCTGCAGGGCACGTACGAGACGCTCGCGGCGGCTGCCCGGCAGCACTATGGCCCCGACGCCAGCCTGAAGGGCAAATTTGTGCTCACCGCGGGCCTGGGCGAGATGGGCGGGGCGCAGCCGCTGGCGGTGACGATGAACGAGGGCGTGGCCCTCGTCGTCGAGGTCGACCCATGGCGCGCCCAGCGCCGCCTCGACCATCGCTACCTCGACGTCGTCGTCGACGACCTCGAAGAGGCGATGACGCTGGTGAGCGACGCGGTGCGCGACGAGCGCCCCTTGAGCGTCGGGCTGATCGGCAACGCGGCCGACATCCTGCCCGAGCTCGTGGCGCGCGACGTCACGCCCGACATGGTCACCGACCAGACGTGCGCCCACGACCCGCTGATGTACGTGCCCCACGGCATGACCCTCGACGAGGCCGAGGCGCTGCGCGGCCGCGATCCGAAGGGTTACCAGGCCCTGTCGATGCAGGCGATGGCCGCCCACTGCCGGGCCATGGTCGAGATGCAGCGCCGCGGCGCCGTGGTGTTTGATTACGGCAACAACCTGCGTCAGATGGCCTTTAACGCCGGCTACCACGAGGTCAAGGTAGGTGGCGACCCCGACGGGGAGTGGGTCTATCCCGGTTTCGTGCCGGCCTACATCCGCCCCCTCT
>DATHUZ010000336.1:0-1833 GCA_035461725.1 Anaerolineae bacterium | reverse complement strand
GCCAGGTCACCATCGTGCAGCGGGGGTCGCAGCTGCTGCCACGCGAGGACGCGGACGTGGCGGACGAGATCGCCGCCATCCTGCGCCAGGACGGCATCCAGGTGCTGCTCGACACCGAGCCCGTCTCTGTTGAGGCGATGTGGCAGGGACAAATCGGGCTGCAGGTGTGCTCGAACGGCGAGGAGCGGCTGCTGACCGGCAGCCACCTGCTGTTGGCAGCCGGCCGCGTGCCGAATAGCGACTCGCTCAATCTGCGAGCCGCGGGGATCGAGGTGGATGGGCAGGGGTTCATCCCTGTCGACGACCGGCTGCAGACTGCCGTTCCCGGCGTCTATGCCCTGGGGGACGTCAAGGGAGGTCCGGCCTTTACCCACATCGCGTACGACGACTATCGTATCCTGCGGACCAACCTGTTGGCAGGCGGCGACGCGAGCACGGCCGGGCGGCTGGTACCCTACACGGTGTTCATCGATCCACAGCTCGGCCGGGTCGGGCTGACCGAGAAGGAAGCTCGTGCACGGGGTCTCGACTACCGTGTGGCCAAGATCCCGATGACCTGGGTGGCGCGTGCCCTGGAAACGGACGAGACGCGGGGCCTTATGAAGGCCATCGTGGATGCCGAGACGGACCAGATCCTCGGAGCCGCGATCCTGGGCGTCGAGGGGGGCGAGGTGATGGCCGTGCTGCAGATGGCGATGATGGGCGGCGTGCCCTACACGGCCATCCGCGACGGCGTCTTTGCCCACCCGACGCTATCCGAGTCGTTGAACAACCTGTTCATGGCCATGGATAACTGAGATGCGCGATCCATATGCAAGTCGGAGACAAAGAGCAATGTCCTGGTTGTCCTCGCCGTTCAGGCAGCCCCTTCACCCGCTTGCTCCTCCACCCTCACCTGGACGAGCAGCCGTTCACCCGCGGCCAGGCCAGCATCGTCATCCCGCCCGGCGTCGAGCAGGTGTCCGTCCGCCCGCACCACCTGGTAGACCGCGATGGGAGGCCGGTACTTTGGTCCACACCGGGCCGACGCCAGCGCCGCGCATTGTGCCCACCTTGTCATATGTTATGTAATTTGATGCAGAGGAGCGGGCGAGTTATGCACGGTTGCCCCCTTGGCACCGCTCACAAGGTATGGTACAATCAATGTTGCCGGCCTGGCGAAACCGACGATAGGATTGGTTGACCGATGGAAAAGGATCCCGAGAGCTACAACGTGCGCGCCGTAGAACGCGCCATGGAGATTCTGTCGACGTTTGACGACGAGCACGAAACCCGAGGCGTATCCGAGGTTGCCCAGGTTACGGGACTGCACAAAGCCACGACGCATCGCATCATGATGACGCTGCTCAACGGTGGATTCCTGGAACGTGCGCCCGATCGCGAAAGGTTTCAGTTGGGACTGAGACTGATGGAGTTGGGCCTGGGAGCATTACGCCGGCTCGACGTGCGCCGTGTCGCCTTCCCCTACATGGAGCAACTGGTGGAACGCCTCGACGAGACGTGCGACCTTGGCGTCTTTGACCGCGGGGAGGTACTTTACATAGAGGTAGCGCACAGCAATCAGACGCTGACCATCGCCGCCAACGCCGGTCGCCACCTGCCTGCCCACTGCACGGCCAGCGGCCGGGTGTTCCTGGCCTTTCTCCCACCGGAAGTGGTAGAGCCGATCTTGCAAGGCCCCCTGGTGGCCCACACCCCAAAAACCATCACTTCGCCGGCGCGGCTGCGTGAAGAGCTGGAAGCGACCCGGCAGCGCGGCTATGGGCTGGACGACGAAGAGCTCGAGGAAGGGATCCGCGCTGTTTCGGCCCCGATCCGCGACATGGACGGCAA
>DATHUZ010000335.1:0-5421 GCA_035461725.1 Anaerolineae bacterium | reverse complement strand
CTTTTTCTGAAAGCCGGCGCTGCACAGGCAGAAGGTGGGAGAGACGCGGACGTCGCCGGACCGGATCGACTCGCGCACCCAGGGGCAGTGGCAGTAGTAGTAGCGTTTCAGGCGCTCGTCGGTGGTCGCCAGGTACTCGGCGGCCATGTAGGGCACCTTGGCTTCGTACACCACGTTGCCCTCGCGCACACCCTGGCGGACCTCGGGGTGGCGGTCTACCCAGTCGATCACCGCGTCCGTGACCGGTTGGGTGAAGTAGAGGGTGCCCTCGTCGCGATGCTTCTGGAGCTGGGCGATATAGTCGTCGCCCTTGCGCGCGAGGTAGGCGTCGATGGTCCCGCACTCGCGGTACTTCTCCCGCTCTGCCAGGTACCACTCGTCTTCGAGGTCGCGCAGGCCGCCCGACAGGATGCGCCGGCAGGTGTCGCGATCGACGAGCTGTTCCAGGCGCGCCATAACGGCCTGGGTGACGCTCGGTTTGGCCGACGAAGGAGTGCCGAGCGGCGGAAAGTCGATGTTGGCGAATACCTCATCGCGCATTTGCGCACCAACGGCCTGACCCAGTTTTTCATAGAGCCTGTCGAGCACTTCGGCGCCGTCGACCAGCTCTACGATGGCGACATAGACGGGATCGTTGCGCGTGAACCAGCCGTAGCGGGCGATCGTGATCAGGTTATCCCAACTGTTCGTGCCTTCCTCGACGAGGAGCGCCGCGAACGCGCGGGCGTCATCGGCAGTGGGCCGGCCGGCGGCGAATGCCTCGAATCGCTCGGCGAGCGCGATGCGCGCCCCGATCTGGTCGTCGGGCACCCCGCGCTCGCGCAGCAGTTGGTGAAAGCCTTCTCTGTCCACGTCTGCCTCCTCTCGTCAGCTCAACAGCGAGGCGCGGATGGCGTCGAGCGCGGTCCGCGCGTCGGGCACAAAGCCGAAAAAGCGCGCGATCTTGGTGCAGCCATAGTCGGCGCAGTGGGCGCAGTTCGCGACGTTCAGCGCCATCGCGCAGGCGCGGATGTCGCACTCGAAGCAGTGGCCGCACTTGCGGCCCTCGGCGGTCAGGCAGCCGTCGCACATGATCGAGTCGACAGAGATGTTGGGCGCGTTGTACTCCTCGCGCCACTGCGCGGCGACCCGTTCCAGGGCAGCGTGGTCATCCGCCTGAGTGGCGATGTACGCCGGGCAGTCGCTGCATGCCAGCCCGCAGTAGGCAATGATCCTGTCCATCGTGATCTCCTCCGTGAATCTCCGTGCCGACTCTGCGCATCTCTGTGCAACTAGGCGTGCAGGCCGGCGCGGATGGCATCGAGCGTCGTGCGCGCCTCACCCGCCATCGACCAAAAGTTTGCGAGCTTGGCGCAGCCATAGTCCGTGCAGTGTGCACAGTTGGCCAGGTTGAGCGCCATGGCGCAGGCACGTACGTCGCACACGGCGCAGTAGCCGCACAGGCGGTCGCTGTTCGACAGGCAGCCGTCACACATTGTGCCCTCAGCAGTGGCGTCGGGCTGTCCATAGTTCTCGCGCGCATAGGCCGCCAGGCGCTCGAGCGCCTCCCGGTCGTTGGCCTGGGTGGCCACGTAAGCCTCGCACGAGGTGCAGGTGAGTCCACAATAAGCGATCATGGGATCCATTTGCGTTCCTCCTCTGTGAGTGTGCTGAAAAGCTGCGCTCAAGCGCGCACTACGGTCCGATTAGAACGGGTAGCCTTTGGCACCCTGGCAGCCTTTCAAGGCCGAGATCTCGCCACAGTGAGCGTTGACGTGCCAGATGACAAAGGTTTCGAGCAACTGGCCGAGGTTCAGGTCGCCGATGGGCGTGTTCATGACGCACTCGACGTCGGCCGGGGTGAGCGAGCCCAGCCATCCCTGGACGTCCTGCTGCACGGCCGCAGCGTATTCGTGGAGCGCCGGCAGGTCGACGCGGGCGGCGCGCATCTGTTCGACGGTTTCTTCGCCGGCATCCGCCGCCGAGTCGCCGAGCACCCTGTCGCGCCAGCCGTCCGCTTCGGCGAGCGGCGGGCTGCCGCAGCACCACTGCCGGACGATCTGATCGACGCTCGACACGCAGTGCCAGTAGAGCGCGCCGATCGGGTTGGCAGTCCCAGGCGGCGTCCAGTCCGCCTGGGATTGCGTCAGGTCGGCCGCGACCTGACCGAGGATGCCAAACGCGTTTTGCAGCGAATAACCGAGCAAATCAACTGTGTTCATCGTTCCTTTCTCCTCTTGAGTCGGTTAGCAGATTGGTAGATTGGTGCAGCCCAATCTACCAATCAACCTCCAGGTGCGTCATGGAGTGACCGCGAAGGCGATCGCGCCGTAGGTGACGCCATTGATCTGCGGCTCGATCAGGTGCTCACCGGGATAGTATTTTCGGGTGGTGACGGGCTCAAAGCTGAAGGTTTTGGAGACGTGGATCGTCTCACCCAGGTCGAGCGTGCGCGTGGACAGCTTGAACACCTTGGGCGTGCGCCGGCCCCGGGCGCGCGCGAGGTGCAGGACGAAATCGATCATCAGCTCCTGTGGCTCGGCGGCGAGCGACTCGACGTCGAAAGAAAAGGTGATCTCGCCGCCCATCGGGATGGACGACGGCTCGACGGAGAGGTTGTGGACGGCGATCTCGGGAGAGCTGTAGCCGAGCAGTTCGAGGGCGCCGGGGTGGCCATCCTTGAGCAGCGTGCGCAGGGCGTGCTTGACGATCCAGTCGACATTCGTGTCGGCCGCCGCCTGCCAGCGGTGCAGCACGTCGAGGACGACGTGGGGATTGTCCTTGGCGATGTCGTTCAGGTTGTTGGCGACGCTGCGGCGCACCGAGTCCGATTCGTCCGATTTCAGGATATCGAGGATGGGCAGGATGGGCGACGGGTCGGCCTGGAGGGCAGGCAGGCGGATGCCCCACGGCAGGCGCGGGCGGCACCCCTCGCTCGCTAGGCGGCGGACGTCCGCGCTGTCGTGCCGCGCCCAGACCAGCATTTGGGCCATCATGCGTGCCTGGTCTCGGACGATAAAGGGGCGGACGGCGAATTCGGCGCTGATCATCTGGGTGAACTGCTCGAGCGCGGGAATGGACACGTCCCAATCCTCGAGTCCGTGCGCGGCGACATAGTCGGAAAAGAGGATGTTCTGGAAGCCATAGTGCGACAGGGCGGGGGCGGCGCGGCGCAGGATGTCGAGGGCGGTGCGATAGTCGGCCGGCAGCAGGCCGGCGAGCACGGAGGTGATGTGACGCATACGGTCCATCAGCTCGCGTCCCTCCCACGCGTCGTCGAGCACGCGTGCGGCGAGTGCCCCGGCGTCGAACGCGGGCCACACGTCACGCAGCGCCTGTCCCAGGTCCGCCACGTACTGCTCGTCAAACATCTCTTTCAAAGCCATAACTATCTCAAGGCCTCCAGCCCTCCAGCCTTCCAATCTTCCAATCGTCCAGCTCTCACGCCGGCTCGATCGGGATCCAGATCTCCATCTCGGATTCGGGATTCTCCGGGTCGAATGTCTCGCCGTAACGCTCGAACTCGGGGCCGGGCGCGCGCTTGTAGCCGGACGCGGGCAGCCACTCGTCGTAGGCGCGGTGGAAGGTGTCCATCAGGGTGGGCAGGGTGGTGCGAAAGACGGCATAGGTCTGCTCGGGGATGCGCACGAAGGTCATGCCCTGCGGCACGGGGGCTTCCTCGCCGACAGCGACCCCGGCCATATAGTCAATCGCATCGCTCTCCTGGTCCGGGAGATCGATCACGCCGTAGGCGGCTTCCTGGTCGACGACGCTCCGAAACTCGCCCATGCGCGGTCCGAGGGCCTGCCACAATGCTGGAATCTCGTTGTTCTCATTCTTGCCCTGATACTTGAGCCCGGCGACGGTGAAGGCACGCTTGCTGACGATTCTTGGATTCATGTCTATGCTCCTCTGTCCACGATAGATTGGTTGGCTGGATGCTTAGTTGGTTGGTTCGTTGGCATACTATGCTTCCTCTCGAATGCGGCCAAAGGCGCGGAGGGTGGTGAGTGTTTCGAGGGTGAGGTGGCCGCGCCATTCGTGGCAGGCTTGCTGCCACGCGTCCGGGTAGTTGCCGCTCCAGGTCCAGACGGGGTCCCAGGTGCCTTCGGGGCTCTGGTGGTCGATCTGGTAGTCGAGGTCGAGCTGGATCACGTCCCAAATGAGGTCGGCTACGGGTGAATCCGGAGCGTGCACGATCTTGAGCGGGTGCAAGCTGTAGGCGTGCCACTGAGCGGGATCGCGGCTGACGGCGCGGGGCACCTCGCGGCGCACGCGAGCCAGCACGCGCTCACGGTAGGGGGCGGGAACGCTTTTCTCGGCCGCGAGGTCGAGCGCGTACGCCAGGTCGTCGCCGCCGCCGGTGCCCAGCCGGTCGATGGTTTCCACGTCCGCCACGGTGCGCCGGGTGACGTCGTCGAGCCACTCGGCGGGAGCGGCCGCGCCGAACACGGCGGGCGCAAAGTGGTGGAGCAGGCCGACGAGCCGGGCGCGCGGGATGATCAGAAATTGGTCAAAGGTGCGCGCCAGGCTGCCCTCCTCGTCGTGCCACCATGGGGCGTGTGGATGGTCGTTGGCGCCGTGTGGGATGACGCGCCACACGCCGCTGTGCGGATCGAAGGTGCCGCAGAGATAGCGCACGGCGCGCTGCACCATGGGGTGATCCGCGGACGCGCCGATCTCTTTGAGCATAGTCAGCCCAATGTCGGTGGCCAGAGCCGACGAGTCGGGTGTCCACATGTCCGGCTCGAGGGCATGGCCAAATCCACCGTCAGGGTTCTGGTAGGCCGACAGCGCCTCCGCCACGGCGTCGGCGGGTGCGCCTTCGAACCGGAATTCAAACAGGGCGCGGTCGATGGCGCGCGCCTCTTCCTTGAGGAAGCGGCGTGCTTGATCGAAATGCTCCCGGCTCAGTTGTTTCATCGTAGCTCCTCTCTACAGCTTGACTCGTTTTCTGCGCCCCGGCCTGCCCCGTTTCCCGATGCCCGATGGTTGTTTCCGTTCTGTAGGCTCCACCCCGGTCTACAGACCAAAGAGCCAAAGAGTGCCGGCTCCTCACGGCGCGTGCTCTACACCAAATCGGTGCGCCGGGCCGGCACCAGGTCCGCTGGCATGTGAAAGTGCGGGTCCGCATCGTAGCTGGCGCGCACGTCGGCGAACGCTCGGTCGTCGCCGAGGCAGAGTGCCGCGATGCGGTCCATCACCTCTCCCGCCAGGTCGTCCTCGCCCGCGAGGTAGCCCCAGCCGCCGTCCCACGGCAGGATCTCGATCTTGTTGAGGGCGAGAAAGTCACGGATCAGGTCGCCGCGCACGAACCAGATGCCGTGCCACTGAAAGATGCCAAATCTGTCCGGGTCGGCGGCGCCACTGCGGCACATCTGCCATGCCTGCCCACCGGTGATAAAGTAGCCGGGCGGCATGTCGAGGGGGTCGAACTCGGTG
>DATHUZ010000334.1:0-13623 GCA_035461725.1 Anaerolineae bacterium | reverse complement strand
CTATACGTGGGCCGGGCTGAAGAACTATGAGCAGCTCTTTTCCAAAGAGGGCGGGGTGGCCGCCAGGCGGTTCACGATCGACCTGTGGAACACACTCTTTTTCACCATCTTTTTCCTGCTGCTGTGCGTGGTCATTGGCCTGCTGCTGGCAATCCTGCTCGACCAGCGGGTCAAAGGGGAGGGGGTGTTTCGCACCATCTACCTCTTTCCAATGGCGCTCTCGTTCGTAGTCACCGGTGTGGTGTGGCAGTGGGTCTTTGCGCCGGGCACCGAGTCGCGCCCACGCGGGGTGAACGCCCTGTTCCAGATGATCGGGCTCGACGGCCTGCAGTGGCCCTGGTACACGTCCACCGAGTCGATCGGCCCGTTCCACGTGGCCCTGATTCCCGTGATCCTCGCCGCTGCGTGGCAGATGATCGGCTACTGCATGGCCATGTACCTGGCGGGCCTGCGCGGCGTCCCGGAAGAGCTGCGTGAGGCGGCGCGCGTGGACGGCGCGACCGAGATCGGCATCTACCGTCACATCATCCTGCCGATCCTGGCGCCGATTACGCTTAGCGCGCTGATCATCCTGGGCCACATCTCGCTCAAGATCTTTGACCTGGTGTACACCATGACCGGCAAGGGGCCGGGATTTGTCACCGATGTGCCGGGCATTTTCATGTTTGAAACGACCTTCCAGGGCAACCACTATTCCCAGGGAGCCGCGATCTCTATCATCATGCTCCTGATGGTAGCGGTGGTCATCGTACCCTACCTCATATATAGCCTGCGTCGGGAGGTGGAGCTATGAACGGCATTCTCGAGTCGCCCGCCGTCACGCCGCGGCGCGCTGCCCGGCGCGCGGCCTTTGACCCGGCACGGATCGGCATCTACCTCCTGTTGGTGCTCTTTGCCGCCATCTTTTTGGTGCCGGTGTACGTCATGATCTCGAGCTCGCTCAAGCCCTTTGCCGAGGTGCAGGACCTGTCGCGTATGTGGAGCCTGCCGCGGGACGTGACGACCGAGAGCTTTCGGGCGGCGTGGTCGGGCATCCCAGCGAAGGGGCTGCGCGGCCTGTCTCAGAACCTGCTCAACAGCATCTATCTGACCGTGCCGGCTACGCTCCTATCGGCGCTGCTTGGGTCGCTCAACGGCTACATCCTCGCCAAATGGAAGTTCCGCGGCGCGAACGTCATCTTTCCACTGATGCTCTTTGGCATGTTCATCCCTTACCAGAGCGTCCTGATCCCGCTTACGCTGACGCTGGCGCGTATGGGGCTGGGCGGCAGCATTTGGGGCCTGATCCTGGTGCACGTGGTATACGGCATTCCGATCACGACCCTCATTTTCCGCAACTACTATGCCGAGGTGCCGACCGACCTGGTGGAGGCGGCGCGCATCGACGGCGCCGGCATCCTGGGCGTCTACTGGCGCGTGCTCTTTCCCCTGTCAATTCCCGGGTTCGTGGTAGTTATCATCTGGCAGTTCACCAACATCTGGAACGAGTTCCTGTTCGCCGTGTCGGTGCTGCAAAAGCCCGAGCTGCAGCCGATCACGGTGGCGCTGCGCAACCTGGCCGGCAGCCAGATCAAGGAGTGGAACATGGTCATGGCGGGCGCCATCATCGCCGCCCTGCCCACACTCCTGATCTACATCATCCTGGGACGCTACTTCATCCGGGGCCTGCTGGCAGGGTCGGTGAAGGGGTAGCGATTCGGCGTTTGGACCACGAAAGTGCGAAATAGACGAAAGCCACGAAAGAGACCATTCCCTTTTGTGGCTTTCGTTTGGCTGGCGTCGCCATCCGACTTGCGCTCCAGCCCATTGCCCCTTATAATCACGCGGTAGCCGGGTGGGATCGCACTTGTGCGACGCCCACGGCTAAAGCCGTTGCTACCAACGTGAGATACGGGAGGCGGAACTGTGCTGGTGATTTCTGGGGGCACACTGCACACGGTTACGGACGGTGTATACGAGAGGGGCACACTGCTCATCGGCGACGACGGGCGCATCGCCGCGTGCGGCAAGAGCGTCGAGGTGCCCGCTGGGGCGGAGGTGATCGACGCCGCGGGGCTGCACGTCTTTCCCGGATTCGTCGATGCGCACACGCACCTGGGCGTGTGGGAAGAAGGCGTTGGCCGGGCATTCATCGATGCCAACGAAGCAACCGACCCGGTGACCCCCCACGTGCGCGCCCTCGACGCCCTGAATCCGCGCGACCCGGGCCTGGCCGACGCGCGCAGCGCCGGGGTGACCACGGCGTGTGTCACGCCGGGCAGCGCGAACGCGATCTGCGGCCAGGCCGTCGTGATCAAGACCGCCGGCGAGGTTGCGGACCGGATGGTGGTGCGCCAGCCCGCCGGCATAAAGATGGCCCTGGGCGAAAACCCCAAGAGCGTTTACAAGGGACGCGACAAGATGCCCAGCACGCGCATGGGCACGGCCGCCGTGATCCGGCAGGCGCTCGTCGAGGCGCAGAATTACCTGGACAAGCAGGCGCGGGCCACCGAGGGAGAGGATGTGGAGCCACCCGACGAGGACCTAAAGCTCGAGGCGCTGGCGCCCGTGCTGCGCCGCGAGCTGCCCGCTCGCATCCACGCGCACCGCGCCGACGATATTCTGACGGCACTGCGCCTGGCGCGCGAGTTCGATCTCGACATCGCCGTGGAGCACTGCACAGAGGGGCACAAGGTGGCCGCCGAGCTGGCCGAGGCCGGTGTGCCATGCCTGGTTGGCCCCAGTCTATCGTCCAGATCAAAGGTAGAGCTGCGCGAGCTGAGCTTTGCCACCGCAGCCGCACTCGATGACGCGGGCGTGCGCCTGGCCATCATCAGCGATCACCCCTTCCTGCCGATCCAATACCTGCCATTGGCAGGTGGGCTGGCGATCCGCGAAGGGCTCGACCCCGACATCGCCCTGCGTGCCCTGACGCTCACACCGGCCGAGGTGCTCGGCCTGGCCGATCGCGTCGGCAGCCTGACGCCGGGCAAAGACGCCGACCTCGCCCTCTACCGCGGTCACCCCTTCTACGACGTCCAGGCACGATGCGTGCTTACGCTCATCCAGGGGCAGGTAGTGTACAGGGCGCCTGAAGGCTAGCGGGTAACGGGTAACGGGCGCCAGGTGCCAACTGTCCACCACCTGATACCCGATACCCGTTACCCGATACCTTACTCAGGTCGCCAATACACCTCCCGCTCCCGGCTGAGCAGCCCGGTATCGACCAGCTCGCGCCGGAGCGTGGCGAAATCCTCGTGCACCTGGCCGATGATCTGGTTGACCTCTCGCTCCGGGTAGCGCCTGCCAGGCTCGAACTTTTCCACCAGGTAACGATGGATCACCTGCCGCTTTTTCCACTGCCCGGGCCACTGCTTTAGCCTGCCATCCTCCAGGTAATCGCGCAGCACCTTCCTGTCATATGCGTCCAGGTCGAGGTTCTCCGCGACCGTCTGCAGCCGCTCCTGCGACAAGATCCCTTGCGCCTGCCGGTGGAGCGCCTCGGCATCCAGCGAATAGATGTGGTAATGCTGGTCGGCGCGCGCTGACACCAACCCCATGTCCGTCAGGCGCCGGAGATGGTGCGATACGGTCGCCGAGCTCAGGTCCAGGATGGCGGCGAGCTCTTCGACTGAATACTCGCCGTCAGCCAGCAGGCCGACGATCTGCAGCCGCTTCTCGTCGGCCAGCACCTTGAAAAACTCGAGAAGGTATTCCGTCTTGTCTGTTGCTGTAGTCATCACCCACCCCTACTTATTTAGATGTGCATCGAATCGATTATACAGCAACCAGACACATCTGTCAAGCCAATCATGCCGTGTGGCACTGCTACAATCCTCTGGATTGTGCCCCTCGCTCTCTCTCCGCGCCACAGTCTCCACAAGCAAAGAGCCGGCTCGCAGCGGGGAGTGGGGAGGAACGGCGGGCCGGCTCTTTGTTGGTTGGCTGTATTCTTCTCAAGGTTCACTTGTTATACAGCCAGCATTCCCATTTCGTTCCCAAAATAGTACTCTGGGGATATTGACATCTCGTAAAGGTTCTGGTAGACTAGCAATAGATCGCCGCCAGTGCCGGCCGGCGCATCTGCGTCGGAATAAGAACTGGCATCTGTTGGCCTTACAGCCATAGCAGGATGCACCCACATGAGCGCGCTGCAAGATGCACACATCGTTGAATGCGTGTTGGGAGGGGATACCAACGGTTATGCCCGCCTGGTAGATGCCTATAGTGAGCGGATCATCAACTATCTGGCGCGCATGACGGGCAACCGCTACGAGGCCGAAGACCTCGCCCAGGAGACGTTCATCCGCGCTTTCTGTGCCCTCGGAACATACAAACCGGAGTACAAATTCTCCACGTGGCTCTTTCGGATCGCCCACAACCAATGTATCAACTATCTAAAAAAGCGCAGCCGCCTGGTGCACGTGGACGATTATCGCAACCAGGACGACGAGCCTGCGTGGGTGTTGGCCGACGAGAGGCCGGACTGTGATCCCATGTACGCGGCCGCCCAGCGCGAAGTGCAGGCTGCGGTGCAGACAGCGATCGGCGAGCTGGCGCCGGTCTATCGCACCGTCGTGATCCTGAGACACGTACACGGGTTGTCGTACCAGGAGATCGCCAAGGTGGTGGACGTTCCGATCGGCACGGTCAAGAGCAGGCTGGGCCGCGCTCGCTCTCAGCTCGCCGACCGTTTGGACGGCAAAGTGTAGGGAGGATGAATGATCATCGTCGCCTATTTGGTCGCCGTGTTGCTGCCCCTGCTCTTTTTGTACGTGATCTATGCACTCGATCTCTACGCCTCGGGCACCTTTCGCCTGGTGGCGGCCTGTTTCGTGTGGGGCCTGGTGGCGTTTGGCCTGGCATTTGCCGTAAACACGACGGTGTATAACCAGGTGCTGCAGCCGGTCCTGGGTATGAGCTCGCGGGAAGCCATGACCGCGACGGTGGTGTTGGTCGCGCCGGTTGCCGAAGAGATTCTAAAGTCGCTGATGCTCATCTACCTGGCGCGACGTGCCGACTTTACCTACTTTGTCGACGGTGCGATCTATGGCTTTGCCGCGGGCATTGGCTTTTCCATTCTCGAGAACTTTTTCTACATCGCCCAGGCGGGTGCCAATCAGAGCGCACTGCTGGTCATCAGCCGCTCCTTCTCGACGTGCTTGATGCATGGCTCGGCTTCGGCCCTGGTCGGTGTATCGATCGGCCGCTTTCGCTACGGCCATGGCTGGAGCCGAGTCCTGTCCGCGGTCCTCGGCTGGGGGGCGGCGATCGTCCTGCACTCGGCCTTTAACCGGGTCGTCGAGTCGGCGGAGGGAACCGCCCTGCTGCTTGGCGCCGTTGGCATAGGGCTCGGCAGTGTCGTCCTCATCGTCCTCTTTATCCGCTGGGGGCTTGCCGAAGAGCGACGCTGGATCGAAGACACGCTCAACATCGGAATGCGCGTCACCGACAAGGAAAAGGCGCTGGTGCGCGAGCTGAACGGGGTCGACGAGCTCCTTGCTCCGGTCCGCGAGCGGTTTGGCGCCGAGCGCACCGACCTGATCCAGGACTTTTTGCTCAAGCAGGCGCAGCTCGGCATCAAGCAAAAGACGGCAGGGATGTCGACCGACGAGCGGCTGCGTGCCGAGCTTCAGCAGCAGATCGATGGACTGCAGGACGAGATGAACGAGCTGCGCCGCAAAGTCGGCGTCTACTGCATGTACTATGTGCGCACCATCTTCCCACCCGAGATGACGCCCCTCTGGTCGAACCTGGAGAAGCGTGTGCAGCAGCAGCAACAGGCGCAAGAGCAGGGCGAGGTACGGTTCAACATGTGGGGATCATTAAAGGCAACGGCTGACGCCCGTGCGGCGCGCGCCGGCAGCAGCGACGTAGGCACAGATTCGGCCTAGTCACGTGGAACCTTTTTGACCCGCGCGTGTATTATACTTGGGTAAGCAAGGGGATGCCATCGCATCTCAGCCGCCCGATCAAGTGCTAAAGTGATGAATCGATGAAGTGCGACCAGGCGCGTGACATGCTGCTCAACAAGCTGGATGGTGAGGGTGCCATCCAGGCCATGCCGGACCTTGACGAGCATCTGAAGGGATGCCCGGCCTGCCAGGAGTGGTACAGGCGGCAGCAGGTGGCGGCAGCAGCGGTTGAAAAGCTCGAACCTGTCCGTGTCCCCCCCAATTTCACCGCCCGAGTCCTGGCACATCTACCCGAAAGAAAACCCGGCAGGCTCCCTGGCCGCGAGGCACATGGCGTTGTGCCCGCCCTGCTGCGCCACACGTGGCGCGACCTTCTCGACAGCCTCAGCACTCCCGCAGGCCGGCGCCGTCTTGCCCCCGTCTTGGTGACGGCGGCAGCCGTACTGATCGTAGCAGTCTGCCTCTTGGCGATCGTACAGGGCGGTGAGGTGCCGGTGACACCCGGAGCCGCGGCCGGCTCGCCTGCCGGACTGATCCTGGCGAGCGGCGTCGCAGTCGTCCTGCTTGCCGCGCTCGGGCTGCTCCTTCTTCGCCGCAAGTAGTCAGAAAGATCGTACGCCCCGGATCCCGGCCCGCTACTCGGCCGTGCCAGGCAGTCGATCTGCCGCCGGCGGCACCTCGCGCCGGCGCCACCAGAGAACAGCCCCCGGCAAGCTGGCGACATAGATTGTGAGCTGCATGACCAACGACATGGCCAGTGCCGGCGCCTGGGGCAGCAGGCCGGTGAGGTTGTGATACAGCGCCACGAAAACCGCCTGGTTCACACCCAGCCCCGACGCGATGGACGGGATGTAGAGGGCAAAGGGGGTCAGCGGCGTCAGGATAAAGACCCACACGATGGGGACATCGGCGCCAACGGTCACTGCCGCGAGAAAGTTGACGATGCACGTCGCCAGTACGGTGGCGAGCCCGAACCCAAAAGCAACGAGCAGAGCATCGAAACGCGTGCGATAGCCCTGCACGGCGTCGGATAGGCTGCGATAGAGCGGCAGCAGCCGGGCTAACGGCCCGATCCCCAACAGCCGCTCCACCAGCCCACGGAGTCGCTGGCTCATCAGCACGGCAAAAGCGACGGCAAACAGAGCCAGCAGGACAGCGATCGTCGCCAGCAGCCAGGCCAGGTCGGGGCGATCGAGGCCGTACACAGCGTACAACAGGCCCACCACGGCACTGAACAGAAACGCGGCCAGCCCCACGAGCCGGTCGACCAGCACCGACACCGCCACCACGGCTGCCTTCCCCTCGACGTGGCGGGCCAGATCCAAGCCGCGTGCGATATCACCACCCACCATGCTCAAAGGCAAGTTGGCAAAAAAGAGCCCGACCAGGTTGTGGCGAAACAGGCTCGAGTAAGGCACCCTGACGCCGAGCGTGGCGAGCAGGTACTGCCACTTGCGCACGTTGAGGCCGATCGCCACGAAATAGACCACGATCGCCACCAGCCAGGGCCAGATGCGCACGTTCGCGAGCATCCCGCTCCAGTCGGCCTGGCGGATCATCGGCTGGTTGAACACGTAGGCGATCAGGCCCAGGCTGATCGTTACCTTGACCAGAGTGAGCAGCCTGTCTTTCACTGCGTCGTCCCACCTGTCCTGGCGCCGGGGCGCTCCTGTCCTGCTCCCTTGCCCGGGTCCTTGGTGGTCCATGCCATATCCCACACCACGTGCTTTTCCTTTTTCACGTAATAGTCCCACGCCCCAAGGATCCGGGAGTAGGATTCAAGCACGGCCAGCACGCCGAGGGTGGTCAACAGGCGGATGATGCCCCACACCTGCTCGACGGCGATGCGCACGACGCGGCTGTTCTGCAAGCTCGACACCTTGTAGCCGTACTTGTTCTTCAGGTGCAGGTGGCCGGCATAGTTGCGCCTGCGCTGCTTGACAAAGTCGCTCACCGTCTCGGGGCCCATGCTATAGACCACGGCATCAGGTGCATAGCGCACCTGCATGCCACGGCGGATGATGAATGCCTCGACGAACGCTTCGTCCATCGCCACGTCGGTGGGCAACTGGTCGAACACCTTGCGAAAGGCGATCAACTCACCCAGGCGCGGGATCTCCAGGCAGAGCTGGTGCTCCATGCTGAGACGGAGGTGGGAGAGGAGGCCGACGACGTGATCGGGTGTGTTGACGGCCATCTTTTGCGCGCCGGTCATACCCACGGCGGGATCGCGGAACATCGACACCATGTTCTGGATCGTGTCGTCGCGGGGCAGGGTGTCGCCGCTCTCGAGCACGCAGATCTTTTCGCGGGCGTGCTCCAAAAAGAGGTTGATGGCGGAGGTTTTGCCCAGACGTTGTGGCTGAACGAAGAGCCGGATGCGCGCGTCCCTGTCCATCCACTCGCGCACGATCTCTTCCGTGCGATCGGTACACCCGGAGGCGACGACAATGATCTCGCAGATCTCGACGTCGTACAGCCGCTGCCCGACCATCACCTGCAGCAGGCGGCCGATGTTGGCCTCCTCGTTGTAGGCAGTGATGCCTACACTGCACCGGATCTTGCCCTCGATCCTCTCCATTCACAACCTCCGGCTCACGCCGCGCGTTAGGTACCTACCACAGTTCGCCACGCCATGCGCACTGTGCGCGGCAGGCGCAGCCACGTCTCTTTTCTGGCCAACGTGCGCGCCACGCGGTGCGGGCGCAGGTAAAAGCGGCGGTACGCCTCTTTCCACTTGCGCTCCACCAGCTCGGCCGGCATGCCGGGCATTTCAAAGCGCGCCTTGCCCTCGAAAAAGACGAAATCGTCCCACGTCTCGGCCAGGATCCGCCCACCGGCCTTGACCGTCTCGTACATCTGGGTGCCGGGAAAGGGCGTGGCGATCGAAAAGTTGGCGACCACCGGGTCGAGCTCGCACGCGAAACGGATCGTATCCTCCATCGTCGCTTCCGTCTCGCCAGGCATGCCGATGATAAAGAACCCGATCGTCTCCATGCCCACGGCACGCGCCGCGCGAAACGCCGAGCGCACCTGGTCGAGGGTCAGGTGCTTGTCCACGACAGTATCGAGGATCCCCTGGTTGCCACTCTCGACACCGAAGGCAGTGCGCTTGCAGCCGGCACGCTTCATCGCGCCGAGCACCTCTTCGTCGGCCAGGTTGGCACGAATGCCATTGATCATGATCCAGGGCACGTGATTCAGCCCTTCGTCCACCAGGCGCCGGCAGATCTCGAGGACGCGCGGGCGGTCGATGTTGAACGAATCGTCGAGCACGCCGATCTCGACCGCCCCCTGCTCTTTGACCAGCCAGCCCCACTCGGCGACCACGCTCTCTGCCGAGCGCGCCCGCCAGCGCCGTGGGCCGATCTGCGAGCAGTAGCTGCAGCGGTAGGGGCAGCCACGCGACGTCAGGATCGGCAGGCTGCGGCCGTCGACCTTGTCCACTGCCGGCTGCAAGTTCGTGTATCGCTCCAGCTTGAAGAGGTGCCAGGCGGGAAACGGCATCGCGTCGAGCTCGGGTGTGGGGATAGGGCTGCGGTCGGAAGTGGACACGCACTCGCCGTCAGGGGTGCGGTAGGTGATGCCAGAAATGACAAAGCTCGAAGGATCGAGATCTGGAGGGTTCGAAAGCGGCTCGCCATCTTTCCAATCTTCCAATCTTCCAATCTTCCAATCGAGCAGCTCCAGCCACGTCGCTTCACCTTCGCTGCGCACGACGACATCGACGAAGGGCTGAGCAGCCGACTCTTCGGGCAGGGTGGTGGGGTGAGGGCCACCGAGGACGACCAGGCTCCCGGCCGTAGCCGGGTGGCGCTTGACAGTCTCGGCGTCACGCCAGGCAGAAGTGATCTGTGTAGTGTTGGCCGTGATCCCGGCGACGTGTGGTCTGAATTCTCCGAGCACGGCCTCGAGCGTGACCTCCTCCACGTCGCCGTCGTAGATGCACACCTCGTGTCCGGCCGCCTCCGACACGGCGGCCAGGTAGGCCAGCCCAAGCGGCGGCGAGGTGCGCGTGTCAATCGGCAACCTGGATTTGGGATTGATCAAGAGAATGCGCAAGGCTTTCAACCCTCCCTCCTGAAGCGCGCAGTATACCACATTCAGGTGTGGTTGTCATCTCTCGCGCTGCTTCTAGCCGGGTTCTTTGGCAGCAAAGCAGAGCAATCCCCGGTTGCGAACACGGAGATTGCCTCGATTCTCTGCAGTCACGCTGGCTATATCAGGTACCGGGTTCGACCCAGGCGCGGGCACGTTCCACGGCGCGGTGCCAGTCGCGGTAGAGTGCATCCCGCCGGCCGCCAGGCATCTGGGGATGGAACTCGGCATCCACGCGCCATTGGTCTGCGACCGTCTCCATGTCGGGCCAGAAACCGGTCGCGAGGCCCGCGAGGTAGGCGGCACCGAGCGCCGTGGTTTCGACCACGGCCGGGCGCTGCACGGGCACACCGAGCAGATCGGCCTGGATCTGCATCAGGAGGTTGTTGGCGGCAGCACCGCCGTCGGCCCTGAGCGCCTGCAGCTCGATGCCCGAGTCGGCACACATCGCCTCGAGCACGTCACGGCTCTGGAAGCAGAGCGACTCGAGCGTGGCCCGGGCCAGGTGGCGGCGGTCGGTGCCGCGCGTGAGACCGACGATGGTGCCACGCGCGTACGCGTCCCAGTAAGGCGCCCCCAGGCCGACGAACGCCGGCACAAAGTAGACGCCGCCTGTATCCTCCACCTGTGCCGCCAGCGTCTCGGTCTCGGAGGCGTGATCGACGACGCCCAGGCCATCGCGCAGCCACTGCACCGCCGCCCCGGCGATAAAGATGCTCCCTTCGAGGGCATAGACCACGGGGCCACCTTCGCCCACCTGCCAGGCGATCGTGGTGAGCAGGCCGCGCTCAGAAGAGACCGCCGACTCGCCCGTGTTCATCAATAGGAAGCAGCCGGTGCCGTAGGTGTTCTTGGCCTGTCCCGGCACGTAGCACGTCTGCCCAAAGAGTGCCGCTTGTTGGTCACCCGCAGCGCCGGCGATCGGCACCTCGGCGCCAAGGTGTGAGCCATCGGCCAGCCCATAGACGGCGGAAGACGGGCGCACGCCAGGCAGCATGGCGCGCGGGATGCGCAGCGCGGCGAGGATCTCGTCGTCCCAGTCGAGGGTGTGGATGTTATAGATCATGGTGCGCGACGCGTTCGTCACGTCGGTCACGTGCAGCCGGCCGCCGCTGAGGCGCCATATTAGAAAAGAATCGACGGTGCCAAAGAGGGCCTCGCCGCGCTCTGCCTTGGCCCGCAGGCCCGGCACCTCGTCGAGCAGCCAGGCGAGCTTGGTGCCTGAAAAGTAGGCGTCTACCACCAGCCCGGTCCTCGCACGGATCGGGTCCGCCCATCCGTTGGCTCGCAGCCGGTCGCACATCGGCGCGGTGCGCCGGCACTGCCACACGATGGCGTTGTGCAGCGGCTCTCCGGTGGCGCGGTCCCACACCACCGTCGTCTCGCGCTGGTTGGTAATGCCCACCGCGGCCAGCGCCGCGGCCTCGATGCCGGCCGCCGCCAGTGCCCCGCGAGCCGTAGACAGTTGGCTGCGCCAGATCTCTTCCGGGTCGTGCTCCACCCAGCCCGGCTGGGGATAAATCTGCCGGAACTCTTCCTGGGCGGTGCCCGCGATACGTCCATCGTGGTCGAACACGATCGCCCGTGAGCTGGTGGTGCCCTGATCGAGGGCAAGGATGTATTGTGTCATGCGGTTCACTCCCATTCAAGCCACGGTAGATTGGTAGATTGGTAGATTGGTCAGCACCAATCTACCAATCTATCAACTACCATTGCCGGTAAGGCAAGAACTCGGATCCCAACAGCTCGCGCGCGATGATCAGGCGCATGATGTTCATGGTGCCTTCGGCGCCGATCGAGTAGGAGCGGATGCCGCGGATGCCCATCTCGATCGGCAGCTCTTTAGTGTAGGCCATCGCGCCGAACCAGTCGGCGACCTCGTTCATGATCTGAAAGCCGACGACCGGCGCGCGCAGCTTGGTGAGCGCCGCCGCGAGGGCGACGTCGTAATGCGTCCTGGTGCCGGGTCCATACTTCTGGTCGAGCGTCCACGCTGCCTTGTAGGTCAGCAGGCGTGTGCTCTCCAGGTGGGCATAGTGATCGGCCAGGGGGAACGAGATGCCCTCGTAGGTGGCCAGCGGGCGGCCGAAAGCGTGGCGCTCCTTGACGTGCTCTATGCCCATCTCGAGCACCTTTTCCGCCGCCCCGATACACGACGCGCCGATGAGGACACGGGCGGCGGAAAAGCCCTCCATGGCGTGGTAAAAGCCCCGATTCAGCTCGCCCACCAGGTGGTGTGCCGGCAGGCGAACGTTGTCGAGGGCAAAGCCGCCTGTCGAGATGCCCATGCGGCCCATGTCGTCGAAATAGGTGGGCGTGATACCCGGCGTGCCTTTGAGCGGCAGGGCGAAAAAGCTGAACGCGCGGTGGCCCGCGTCGGGGTTGCGATCGGTGCGGGCGAGCAGCAGGTGGATGCCGCCCATCTCGAGCGACTCGCGCACGCCGCTGATGAACACCTTTTCGCCGTTGAGCACCCACTCGTCGCCGTCGCGCTCGGCGCGTGTCTGGCAGGCGCCGAGGATATCAGAGCCGCCGCCCGGCTCGGTGGTGGCGATGCCGAGAAAGGCGTCGCCCGCGACGACGCGCGGCAGCAGCTCGGCCTTGAGCCCGGGTGCGCCGTAGCGGTCAAAGACAAACCCCCACGCCGACTCGACGAGGTAGAGAACGGGCACGGCCAGGCTGACGTCGGCGCGGCCGAGCTCCTCGGCGGCGATGGTCGCCAGCGTCCAGTCCATGGCGGCGCCGCCATGCTCTTCGGGCGTCAGGGGCGCCAGCAAGCCAAGGCGGCCCATGCCCTTGATGATCTCGCGCGGGATACGCTCCTGCTGGTCGATCTCGCGCACGCGCGGCGCGATCTCGGTCTGGCTAAAGTCACGCACCGTCTGCTGCCAGAGCTTCTGTTCTTCGTTCCAATCGAACTCCATTATAGGACTCCTTCCTTATATAGTCGTGCAATCTCGTCTTTGGTGTAACCCAAGTAGGTGGTCAGTACCTCCGCTGTGTGCTGCCCGAGCAGCGGTGGCGCGGCGGTGAGGCGAACTGGAGTGCGCGATAGCTTGAGAGGCGACCCTGCCGTTGGTACGGATCCAGCCGTGGGATGCAACAGATGGACCAGCATGTCCCGTGCCAGCACCTGTGGATCGGCAAAGACCTGATCGATGGTGTTGATTGGGCCACAAGGGATACCAGCCGCCAACAGCGCGTCCTCCCACTGCTGCAAAGTACGTGTCTGAAACCGCTCACGCAAGATTTCGAGCAACGTCTCTCGGTTCTCGACGCGCAACGGATTGGTCGCGAAGCGAGGATCTTGGGCGAGATCCTGCCAGCCAGCCAATGCACAGAGCTGCTGCCATTGGCGATCGTTCCCCACCGCCACTGCGATCCAGCGGTCGCTCGCCAGAAAAGGTTCGTAGGGTACGATATTTGGATGAGCGTTACCAAAGCGTTCCGGCTGACGTCCGGAAACCAAATAGTTGCTGCCGACGTTCGCCAGCCAGGCTACCTGCGCATCGAGCAGGGCCATGTCGATGTACTGTCCCTGCCCACTGCGTTCCCGCTCATGCAAAGCAGCCAGGATGGCAACGGTAGCAAACAGCCCGGCTGTGACGTCCACGATAGCTACTCCAACCTT
>DATHUZ010000333.1:0-2830 GCA_035461725.1 Anaerolineae bacterium | reverse complement strand
GGTGCTCCTTCTCGCCGTCGCCGCTTATCTGATCCGCCGGCGAGGCACCACATCCTCTGATCGCCAATTTGCCAGTATGCCAGGCCACCACCTCTTGCGCCCCGTCGTTCTCACCTTCCTCCTGGCAGCCTCGACGTTTGTCATCGTCCAGCCCTACGCCCTTCTCGACTGGCGCACATTCGTTTCGGATACGCTGCGCGAAGCGCAGATCGCGTCGGGGCGGCTCGACGTGCCGTACACGCAGCAGTACGCGGGCACGGTGCCCTACCTCTACCAGGCGTGGCAGTTGGCGCTGTGGGGCCTGGGGCTGCCGGTTGGCGTGGCGGCGTGGATCGGATTTGGGGCGCTGATCGGGCGCTGGCTGCGGCGCGGGCAGGCAGCCGACACGCTGCTGCTCGCCTGGGCGGGTCCCTATTTCGCGCTGGTTGGGCTGCTCCACGCCAAGCCGGTGCGCTACATGCTGCCGCTGGTGCCGGCGTTGTGCCTGATCGCGGCCAGGGAGGTGGGACGGTGGGGGTACACACGGAAGAAGGTATTGAATATTGGGTATTTGATATTGGGGGTGGGGGTGGTGGGGTATGGGGTGGTGTTTGTGGGGATATATGCAGACGCGCACCCCTGGATCGAGGCGTCGGAGTGGATTTATCGCGAGGTGGGGGCGGGGAGTGTGGTCGCGGTGGAGGAGTGGGACACGGCACTGCCGCTGCCGTTGGAGGTGGATGGACAAGCGCGACGGATCGAGGAGTATGGCGTGCAGACGTTGAGGCTGTACGACGAGCCGGATGACAGGGCCAAGTGGCAGTCGATCGCGGCCGATCTGGCGCAGAGTGATTACGTGGTGATCGCCAGCCGCAGGCTCTATGGCTCCATCCCGCGCCTGCCGGAGCGTTACCCCTTGGCAGCGCGCTATCACGCCCTGCTCTTTAAGGGTGACCTGGGGTTCGTCCTGGCAGGCGAGTTCACGCGCGGCCCGAGGTGGCTCAATCCACGGGTGCCGCCGCTGCCGGGGTCCGCGCCGTGGGTGCTGGTGCCCGACGAAAGCCTGGTGGTGTACGACCGGCCACGGGCGCTGTTGTTCGAGAACGTGGCACGTCTGCCGGCAGACGTGCTGTTTGAGCGGGTGACAGGAGGGGAAGAGTGAGATACGGGAAGCCGATTCAGGCGGTCATCGAGCAGCGGTTTTCGTGCCGCACGTACCTGCCGCGGCCGATCGAGGCGGAGACGCGGCAGGCGCTGGAGCGGTTCACCGCCGGGGCGACGGCCGGCCCCTTTGGCACACCGGCCCGCTTCCGGCTGGTGTCGTCCGCCGGGGAAAGCAGCCGGGAGCTGAGAGGGCTGGGCACCTACGGGTTCATCCAGGGCGCCCAGGGCTATATCATCGGTGCCGTGGCAGTGGGTGAAAAGGACATGGAGGACCTGGGGTGGCTGCTGGAGGACCTGGTGCTGCAGGCCACCGCGCTCGGCCTGGGCACGTGCTGGCTCGGCGGCACGTTCACGCGGAGCCGTTTCGCGGACAGGATCGGGTTGAGCGCAGGCGAGACGATGCCGGCGGTCATCTCGGTCGGGTATATCGCCGGGGAGCGCAGCCTGCGCGACAAGCTGATCGCCGGCGGCGCGAGAGCCCGCACCCGGCTGCCGTGGGAGCGCCTCTTTTTCGAGGGCGAATTCGGCACGCCGTTGGCGCGTGATAGGGCCGGGGCATATGCGCTGCCGCTGGAGATGGTCCGCCTCGGGCCATCGGCGTCGAACAAGCAGCCGTGGCGCGTGGTGCGCCAGGGGCCGGCGTGGCACTTTTACCTGCAGCGCACGCCGGGGTATGGCCGTGGGGTTGCCGGGCTGTTCACGTCGGGCGACTTGCAACGGGTGGACATGGGCATCGCGATGGCGCACTTTGAGCTGACGGCGCGCGACGCGGGGCTCGACGGGGTGTGGGGTGTGGACGACCCGGGCCTCGCCGTTGCGGACAGGCACACCGAGTACATCACGAGCTGGATCGCCGCGGAACCTTGACGCCCTCCATGCCTGCCGCGCCCGTGCGCCGGAGGCCCGCGCTTGCTCGGGATCACACTGCCGGGCGGGTGACCCCGATCCAGCGGCGGATCAGGTCGATCTTGAAACGGTAGAGGCGGCTCTGCGGGCCCGACCGGGTGAGGATATCGCGTGCCTGGAGGTGGATCAGGGCGCGGTTCAGCGACTCTTCATCCACCGGCCAGCCTTTTCTCTGCATCTCCTGGCCCACCTGCATCGGCGTCACCGTGGAATCGGGATCGGGCAAGAGGTCGGTGAGGGCGAGCATCACGCGCTGCTCGTCGGGGGTGGCGCCTGACCAGATGTATTTAAAATGCGCCTCGCCACGCTCCACGATGCGCTCCAGCACCTGGTCGACACACGTCATCGTGAGATAGTTGCGCTCCACCTCGTTGTGATAGGCGACCATTTCGTGGCACACGACCTGCGTAAAGTAGGGATGGCCCGCGGTGACCTGGAAGATACGATCGAGGGCCAGCGGATCGTACTCCATGCCTGACAGAGCGACGGGCTCGGTGGCGAGCCGGTGCACCTCGGCCGGGTCAAGGAAGGTGATGCGCTTGTAGGCGGCGATGTTGAACAGGATCGACCAATACTCGGCCCCCAGCTCCTCCAGCTTGTGCGTGCCGGAGAATAAAAAGTCGACGCGCGGCTCGTGCTGCATCAGGTTGCGCAGGAAGCCAAAGATGTCGGGCTCAAGGCGCCCATCCTCTACTCTCTTTTGCAGCTCTTCGAACTCGTCGAACATGAGGAGCAGGTTAAAGTGCTTGCCGCGGGTCTGGTCGAGCGCTGTCACGGCGGC
>DATHUZ010000332.1:0-3402 GCA_035461725.1 Anaerolineae bacterium | reverse complement strand
GATGAGGTACGGCGCATCCTGATCGACGACTTGAACCGCACCTTTGTCACACCTATGGACCGCGAGGACATCTATGCGCTGTCGCGAGCCATCGACGACGTGATGGACTATGCTTACGGCACCCTGGAAGAGATGCAGCTCTTTGACGTGGAGCCAAACGATTTTTTACAGCGGATCGTGTCGCTGCTTCACGAGGGGGCAAACGAGATCCACCTGGCCATGCTGCGTCTCAAAGACAATCCTAAAGTAGCCAGTGAGCATGCGTCACGGGCCAAGGCACTGGAGAACCGGGTTGAGCGCGTCTATCGCGAGGCCGTCGCCGATCTCTTCTCGGGTCCCGAAAGCATCCAGCAGGTGATGGAGATGCTCAAACTGCGCGAGATCTATCGCCACCTGAGCAACTGCGCCGACCGCGGCGACGCGGCCGCCAACATCGTGCATGATATTGTGGTCAAGACGACGTGATCGCCAGGCAGTACCGGGCAGCGATCTAGGAGCGTGCTGAAAAAGCCAGGATCAAGCCACAGAGAGCACAGAGAGCACAGAGGATTTCAGGCTTTCGACCGGCGATTCTCTCTGCCTCTGTGGTGGGGTTTGGACCTTTTTCAGGTCTCCTGGGCGCGGTTCAGCAAGCGTGAGGCGATCTCGTTGTGCTGGGTGATCACCGCCGGCATGTCGATGGTCTGTATCTGCCCGTTTTCTACCACCACCCGCCCATTGATCACCGATAGATCCACGGTGGGCGGCGCGCAAAAGATTAGCGCGGCCAGCGGGTCGGCCTGGGCACCGGCAAGGGCGAGTCGGTCGAGGCGGATGCCGATGAAATCGGCCGCCATGCCGGGAGCCAGTGCTCCAACGTCGTCGCGACCGAGAACGGCGGCACCACCCCGTGTGCCCATCCAGAGCGCTTCGTCACTGCTCAGCGCGTCGGCCCCGAGCGCGACGCGCTGCAGGAGCATGGCGTGGCGCACCTCGTCGATCAGGTGACCGCTATCGTTGCTGGCGCTGCCGTCGACGGCGATGGCGACCTTGACCCCCGCGTCGAGCATGGCGCGGACCGGCGCGATGCCAGAGCCGAGGCGCATGTTCGACGTGGGGCAGTGCGAGACGCCCGTACCCGTCTCGGCCATAAGGTCGATCTCGGCCTCGTTCAGGTGCACGCAGTGCGCCCAGGAGACGTCCGGCCCGACCCACTCGAGCTGGCGCATCAGCTCTACGGGGCGCACGCCAAACATCTTTCGGCAATACTCGTTCTCGTCGGCCGTCTCGGCGACGTGTGTGTGCAGGTGGAGGCCGTGGTCGCGGGCAAGGGTGGCCGAGCGGCGCATCAGCTCGGGGGTGACGGAAAAGGGCGAGCAGGGACCGACGGCGATGCGCACCATGGAGTAGCGGGATGGGTCGTGGTGCTGGTGGCAGGCACGCTCGGTGTCGGCCATGATCGCGTCTTCGTCCTCGACCACAGAGTCGGGAGGCAACCCGCCCTCTGACTCGCCCATGGACATGCTGCCGCGGCTGGGCTGGAAGCGGATGCCGAGGTCGCGTGCCGCGCGGATCTCGTCGTCGATGCGCGCGTCGTTCGGATAGATGTAGAGGTGGTCGGTGGAGGTGGTGCAGCCCGACAGAGCGAGCTCGCCAAGGCCGACGAGGGCGCTGACATAGACGGCTTCGGCGGTGAGGCCTGCCCAGATGGGATAGAGATAGCGCAGCCAGTCGAACAGCTTGGCGTTCTGCGCACCCGGGAGCGCCCGAGTCAGGCTCTGATAGAGGTGGTGGTGGGTGTTGATCAGGCCAGGCAGGACGACCATGCCGCGGGCGTCGACGACGCGGTCGGCGAGGGGGGGCAGATTCGACGAGGGGCCGACCTGGCTGATCACGTTGTCCTCGACGTAAATGCCTCCATTCTGAAAGCGGCGCCTGTCGTCGTCCATGGTGGCGAGCAGGGTAGCGTTCTTGAGCAGCAGGCTGGGCATGTCGATCCCTCCCTGAAAAGATGAGGACATTGTAGCACAGGACGGGCGCCGAGTCAACGCCTGCTCTGCTTTTTCCTTTTGTTGTGGCTTTGTGATATAATCAGCGGGCCATGGAGTTCGAAATCACTGTTCGCACTGTCGCGTACGGCAGCTTGCTCGTGGGATACGGCCTTTTGATACTGCTCTCCGTTCGACATCGAATGGGCAGTCACCGTGTGCAGCGCCTGCTGCAGCTCGTTTTGCTCGCGAACATGGCGTTCGCATTGGTGCTGGGCCCGGTGACCCTGTTCGTGTCGGATTGGTGGTGGAGGTACCTGGGTCAGCGCGCTGCCGACGTGGGGGTCGTGCTGCTCGCGCTGCTGACCGCCGAGCTGGCGGATGCCTTTGTCGGGCGCACGTCGCGGCGCTGGCCACGCTATGTCACCAGCAGCCTGCTCCTGGTGATGGCGCTGGTCCTCGACGCCGTGCCCTTCAAAGTGCCCGAGCTGATCGTACCGTGGCTTGGTGTGTCGGTCGGCCGCATCGAGTTCACGACAGCCTTGTTTCTGGCGGCGTGGACCAGTGCGGTCGCGCCGGCGTGGCGCACAGCGTTGACGGCAGTGCGGCATACGGCGGGCGCCAAGCACCAAAACCGGATCCGGTACCTGGTGGCCTGCCTGGTAGGGCTGGCGTTGAGCGATCTGTTCGTCCTCGTGGCAAGGCTGCCGGAGGTGTACGTGGGCTTGGCCGCGCGGCTGCTCGCATTGTCGATCGTGACCTTTGCGCTGCTTCACTACCACCTGCCCGACCTGCGACGGCTGATCCTGTCGACAGAGCGCATCATTGTGTTGACCGCGATTACGGCCACAGTGTACGTGGCTTTCCTGGCGGTGGCGCTCTTTTTCTTTACAGCCTCGCTGAACGTGTACACGACGATCTTGTTCCTGCCACCGCTGGCAGGAGCGGTAGTCCTCGCGGCTGTGCTCGACGTGATATTGGGGCCGCGGCTGCGCGAGCGGTTCGAGCGCACGGTGCTCGGACACCACTACGACCCCCAGAAGGCACTGCGTGCCTACAGCCAACAGGTGAGCGTTCTCCTCGATCTCGATCGCGTCGCGGAGGTGACGCTGGGGTGGCTGAGCAACACGCTGCGCGTCCAGCGCGGCGCGTTCGTCGTGCTCAAGCAGCATGACAGGGGGGTGGAGCTGGCGGCGGTGCGCACTATCGACGGCAGTGGGTCACCACAGGCAGCAGTGGCCGGAGACATGACGTTCGACAGGGACAGCCGATTTCTGGTACACTTTACCAGGCAGCGACGACCGCTCAGCCAGTACGATGTAGACATGCTCGGGTGGTTCCAGGCTATGCCAGGCCGAGAGCGGGGCTGGCTCAAGGCGTTGGGCGCCGATCTGTACGTGCCCGTCCTCCTCGATCAGGACCTGGTGGCACTGCT
>DATHUZ010000331.1:0-2596 GCA_035461725.1 Anaerolineae bacterium | reverse complement strand
AAGAGGACCTCGGTGTCGAAGCGGCATGGCGGGCGCTCGACACCCCCGGAACGCGGCTGTGGGTCGATCTCGGCGAGGAACCGCCAGAGGTGACACGCCCGCTGCTGCTCGATCTGTTTGGCTTTCATCCCCTGGCCGTGGAGGATGCACTGCAGGAGGCGCAGCACGTGCCCCGCGTCGACGACTGGGAGGATTACCTTTACCTGGTGCTCCACGGGCTGCTGCCCGATGGGCAGGGGCCGAACGGCGAGATCCCGGTCTCCCCGTACAGCCTGGTGACCCTGGAGGTCGACGTCTTTTTGGGCGAGCGCTACCTGGTGACACACTGGGTGCGCCGGATCGCGGCGATGGAGAGGATGTGGGCCAACTGCCGGCGCGACGAGCGGTGCCTGGCGCGCGGCACGTCGGCGCTGCTCTACCAACTCGCCGACGAGATCGTCGACGACTTTATGCCGGTAGTGGACGAGTTCGACGAGGCGCTCGACCAGGTGGAGCGCGAGGTGTTTGGACGCCCGGCGCCGGCTTTTCTGGGCCGTGTCTTTGCCCTCAAGCGCGCGCAGCTCCACATGCGCCGCCTGATCACGCCGCAGCGCGAGATGCTCAACAAGCTGGCGCGCGGCGATTACGAGCTCATCGCCGCCGACGACCGGGTCTTTTTCCGCGACGTGTACGATCATCTGGTGCGGCTGTACGAGATTACCGAGGCGCAGCGTGACGCGACCGCGGGCATCGTCGACACCTACCTGTCGGCCGTGAACAACCGGATGAACGAGGTGATCAAGGCGCTGACGCTGGTGACGACGCTCTTTCTGCCGCTTTCGTTCCTGGCCAGTTTCTTTGGGATGAACTTTTTCGCAGCGGCTGCGCCCACTCCGGCATGGACGAGTCCGGTCGTGCTGGTCATCGTCGTACTCCTGATGCTCGCCATCCCCGTCATCATGTACGGCTGGATGCGCCGGAGGGCGTGGATGTAGGCAACGGCGAGCCCCAGCCGCGGATTGTAATCCGCTGGGAGCAGGGCAGGCGATCTGCACCCAGCGCACTATGTGCCAAGGCGTGCCTGTGCCTGTGCCACCCACGGGGCATCGAGGCGCACCAGCCGTGCCTTTTTGAGATTCTCGCGCATTACCCACGCCACGTCCCTGTCGGGGAACACCAGCCAGCGCTCTATGGCGCGCTTGCCTTCGTCGGGCAGCGCTGCCGCGGCCACGCTCCAGCCGTAGCCAAGCCCTTTGCGCAGGGCCTTGAACTCTTCGCCCCGGCGGTCCTCGGCGGGGGCAGTAGCCAGTGCAGCCGTCACGCTGTCAAGGAGTGCCAGCACACGCCTCACGTGGACGGGATCATGCAGCAGTGCCGGCTCACACAGCGCCGCCACCGCCGCCCGCTGCTCCAGGTAGCTTCCCCTGCTCCACAGATCCATCTCGTCCATCAGCCCCGGCAGATCGACCTGTCCCCAGCGCTGGAGCGCCATCGCCACCGCCTCGCGCGTGCGCCAGCGTGGGTCGCGCGCGTGGGCGCGCAGGGCGGTCAGCGCCTCACTGTCCCCTTCGGTGACCAGCCGCCCCAGCCCAAGCACGCCGCAGAAGGCCAGGAACTCTTGCGGCGTGTTCACCGGCGCCCGCCCGGCGTCGAACGAGCGCAGGTGATGGAAGAGCTCGGCCGAGCCCTCCTCCGCGACCGCCTGCGCCAGCTCCAGGTTCCCGCGCGGCCCCGGCAGCCGCGACTCGGCCAGCAGGAACGCCTCCAGGTCCTCCATTACCCGCACCGCCGCGCGATACGCTTCTACTCTATTCCCCATCCGATTCTCCACCCGGGAGCTTGGAAAGTGAAAAATACGAAGGTGCCGTTCGCTGTGCGGCTCGGCCGGTCAATCTTCCAGCTCTCCAACCTGCCCGTCTTTTGTCGCCGGCAGGACGAACTGCCGCATCAGATACTCCGGCGCGATCCCCTCGTCCCGCACGTCGCTCAGGAACACGACCACCATGTCCAGGTCGGGCAACACCCAGATCTGCTGGCCGTACAACCCTCGTGCTTGAAAGCCCTCGGCCGTCACCCACCACTGGTACCCATACTCCAGGCCTGGCTCCACCCCGGCGTGCGATGTCGTCGACGCCGCCACCCATTCAGCCGGCACCACCTGCTGCCCGTCCCACTCGCCGTCGTGCAGGTACAGATAGCCGAGCTTGGCCATGTCGGGTGCAGTCATCTGAAGCCCGAACCCACCGATGGTGACGCCCTGCGGATCGGTGGACCACGTCACTTCATCGATCCCGAGCGGACCGAACAGATAACGGTAGGCAAAGGCAGCAGCCGAAATGTGGGTGGTTTCCTGGAGGATGGCCGACAGCAGGTGCGATGCACCGGTGTTGTACTGCCACACCGCTCCAGGCTCGGCCACCATCGACCGGTCTGCCACGAACTCGACCCACCGGCCGCTGCGCACCATCTCCATGAGCGGGTCGGACGCGCCGTAGACACCCTCGGGCCAGTCGAGGCCCGCTTCCATGGTAAGCAAGTTTTCCACCGTCACCGCGGCCTTGCGCGCGTCGCCGTCTGCTTTCCACGCCGGCAGCACATCCGCCACGCGGGCGGACAC
>DATHUZ010000330.1:0-2690 GCA_035461725.1 Anaerolineae bacterium | reverse complement strand
TGCAATCGGTATCATACCTGTGCCGGCGGCAAGTGCTTGCGCTCCTTACGGAACCGGGAAGGAGCGTTTGCCCGCTACCAGGGTGAGCAAGTCGAGATCGTTGGCTACACGACCTGCGGCGGCTGCCCTGGCGGAAACGTCGAATACGCTCCCGCCGAGATGAAAAAGAACGGCGCCGAGATCATCCACCTGGCCACCGGCCTGGTCGTCGGCTACCCGCCCTGCCCGCGCGTGCAGGCCTTTTGCGACTTTATCCCGGCCAAGTACGGGCTGGAGGTCGTGGTCGGCACGCACCCGATCCCGCAGAACTATTACGTCACCCACGGCACGTTAGGCACCTGGCAATCGGCCCGCTGGCAGGAGCTCATCAAGGACGTGCTGACGGACGAAGAGACGCGTCGGGCCTACGACTGACCTCGAGGAGTACCATGATCGCGTTTGGGCCAGTTCCTTCCAGGCGGCTGGGGCGCAGCCTGGGCATCAACAACATCCCGCTTAAGATCTGCACCTACTCCTGCGTCTATTGCCAGTTGGGCCGCACCCTCCACATGCAGGTGGAACGCCAGGCGTTCTATCAGCCGGAAGAGGTGTTCGCTGCGGTGCGCGACAAGGTCACCCTGGCCGGCGCAGCCGGAGAATCCATCGACTATCTCACCGTCGTGCCCGACGGTGAGCCCACACTCGATCTCAACCTTGGCCTCGAGATCGCGCTCCTGAAACCCCTGCACATCCCTGTCGCCGTCATCAGCAACGCCTCCCTCATCTGGCGCCACGACGTGCGCGACGACCTGCTGGGCGCCGACTGGGTATCCCTCCAGGTCGGGGCGGTGGATCCCGAGATCTGGCGCCGAATCCACCGCCCTCACGGCAAGCTAGAGCTTGCCCCGATCCTCGAGGGCGCCTTGCAGTTCGCGCGCGACTACAGGGGCGAGCTGGTAACAGAGACGATGCTCGTGGCGGGCATCAACGACGGTCAGGACCACCTGGAGGCGCTTGCCGGCTTTCTCGCACGCCTGCAGCCCGATCGCGCCTACGTCTCCATCCCCACCCGCCCACCCGCCGAGCCCTGGGCCATCCCACCCACCGAGCAGGTCGTAAACCGGGCAGTCCACATCCTCGCCAGAGAAGTGGAGCACGTCGAATACCTGATCGGTTACGAAGGCAACGCCTTTGCCTTCACCGGCGATGTAGAACAGGATCTCCTGAGCATCACCTCCGTGCACCCGATGCGCGAGGACGCCGTGAGCGCGTTCCTGGCCCGCGCCGGAGCCGACTGGACCGCCGTCGCCCGGATGGTGACACAGGGACAGCTCGTGCGGGCCGAATACGACCACCACGCCTTCTACATCAGGCGGTTCGGCAAACAGTGACAAGACTTCCGATGTTTCGTTCCGAAGCGACAGATCTGACAACAGGCAAGAGTCTGGCAGAAGGTGGACGCCTAACCATAGTGGAAACATCGGAAGTCTTGACCTTGTTGGGCACCCAGACTCTTCCCTTTATGCAAGAAATGTGGTATACTATTACTGGAGAGGAAAAGTGTCCTGTGACGCGATCCAGTCCAGGGCCTCGGTCCAGGGGATCTGAGCACCCTGGCTCAACCTACGAGTTTACGTCAGCCCGCCGGGGTGTTCTACCGGCGGGCTTTTGTCTCGCCGGCAAACGAGAGGGATGGCGGAAGGCAGCGAAAGGAGAAAAAAGAGATGTCCGGTCGAATTCTCGTCCCATTGGATGGCTCACCGCTTGCCGAGCAGGCGCTCTCCTGCGCGGTCATGCTGGCACGTGGGCTGCCGGCCGAGCTGATTCTGTTGCGCGCGGTCTGGGTGCCGCCCGACGTCGTCGCGGTACTGCACGCGTCTGTGGTCAAGGTCGACGCCATCACCGAGCAGATGGCGGCGGAAGCCGATGCCTACCTCATGGCGCTGGCCGAGCAGTTGCGTGATGCCGGTGTACAGGCGCGCTGGCTGGTGGAAGTGGAACCGCCGGAGGAGGCGATCCTCAGTTCTGCCGCGCGCGAGAACGCCGATCAGATTGTGATGGCCACCCATGGCTACAGCGGCGTCAAGCGTTGGACCCACGGCAGCGTCGCCGAGCGCGTCTTGCAGTCGGTCAGCGTGCCCGTACTGCTCGTGCGCGCCGCCGAGCAAGCTGCGAGCGGGGATAGCACACACCCGATGGCCTGTGAGCGCATCCTCGTCCCACTCGACGGCTCGCCTGTGGCCGAGCAGATTCTACCCGCCGCTACCACCCTCGCGCGCGCCCTCGGCTCCAGCCTGACCCTCTTCCAGGTGCCCATCGCCCACGTTTCCGGCTGGATGACCGGTGAGTGGTATTTTCCCGTCCAGGGAGTGCTTGACACCGCCGAAGCGGATGTCCAGGCCTATCTGCACCTCGTCGCCGGCGATCTCCAGAGACAGGGGCTCGACGTACACACGGCCACGACGATCGGCTCGGTGGCCGACTGCATCGTCGACTATGCCGAGACCAACCAGATGGACCTGATCGCCATGTGCACCCACGGCCGCACCGGCCTGGCCCGCTGGGCCCTCGGCAGCGTCGCCGACCGCGTCCTGCGCGCCGGCAGCATCCCGATCCTGCTCGTGCGCGCGCAGTAACGTGCGAGCGCGATCGAAAGAGAGCGTTGGGGAAATGTCGGGGGCAGACGAGCAGAGCGAGCCCGAGGAGATCAA
>DATHUZ010000329.1:0-2133 GCA_035461725.1 Anaerolineae bacterium | reverse complement strand
ATTATCAAAGGGCGCGAGATCGTGTCGAACGTGGGAGCGGTGGTGCCGTCGAGCACAGTGACCCGCTTTGCGACGGCGAAGGACGACAGTGAGAAAAAGACGCTGGCATGGGGGGTCGTGACCGATGCCGAGGGAGTGATGTGTGTAAGCCTGCGTGATTTTCGGCCTCACGTGGCACTACTGATCGCCTGTGGGCAGCGCCGGGTTGCGGAGTGGATGGCGCGAGACTATTTGGTGTCGTACGCGCGCGGCCTGAATGCTTATGTGCGCGATCTGCATCAGATCACGCGTGCGAGCCGTGAGACCCATGGCGGATAGTGGGGGGACGGCGGTGGGTGGCGACGGGCTGTTGGGACAACAGCGGCTGTTGGGACAACAGCTGGGCAACTATCGCGTGGAGCGCCTGATCGGGCACGGCGGGATGGCGCAGGTGTACTATGGGCTCGACGTCCGCCTGAAGCGGCCGGTGGCGATCAAGGTGATCGACGCGCGCTACCGCGACGACCCAAGCTATGCACGCCGCTTTTTGCGCGAGGCACAGACGGTGGCGATGTGGCGGCACGAGCACATCGTCCAGGTCTATTTCGCCGATGAGGACGACGACCTCTACTACTTTGCGATGGAGTATATCGAGGGCAGGAGCCTGGCGGCGGTGCTGAGGGAGCTGCGAGAGGCAGGCGAGTTATTGGCGGCGGCCGAGGTGCTGCGCATCGGGCAAGCCATCGCCGACGCCCTGGACTATGCGCACGCGAAAGGGGTGATCCACCGCGACGTGAAGCCGGGAAACGTGCTTGTGTCGGACGACGGGCGCGTGGTGCTGACCGATTTCGGGCTGGCGATGGATGTGCACGAAGGTACTCAGGGGCAAGTGTTTGGAAGCTCGCACTATATCGCCCCGGAACAAGCGCGCAGGTCGGGCGACGCTGTATCGCAGTCGGACCTTTATTCGCTGGGCGTGATGCTGTTTGAGCTGTTGACCGGGAGTGTGCCATTCGACGACCCGTCGCCGACCAGCGTGGCGCTGCAGCACGTGACGCTCGAACCGCCGCTGCCGCGGGAGATCAATCCAGCGCTCAACGAGGAGACTGAGGTGGTGGTGCTCAAGGCGCTGAGCAAAGCGCCGGCCGAGCGGTACCAGAGCGGGTGCGAGCTGATGGCGGCGCTGAGACGGGCGCTGGAGGAGAGCGAGGCGCGCGTGCCTGTCGGGGAGACGACCGGGCAGGACCTGCTGCTGGGCAAGACACTGGACGAGTACCGTCTCGACACGCTGTTGGGGCGTGGGGGCATGGCGCGCATCTACCGCGGGACCGACGTGCGCCTGGGGCGGCACGTAGCGATCAAGGTTATCGACGCGCCTTTTCAAGCAGACGCGCAGTACATCGAGCGTTTTGCGCGCGAGGGGCGTGCGATTGCTCAGCTCGAGCATCCAGGCATCGTGCGGCTGTATCGCTATGGGGAGGCGAACGGGGTGCTCTACATGGCGATGCAGTACGTGGAGGGCAGCGACCTGCGGGTGCTCCTGGACTCGTGCTGTGATGCCGGGGCGAGACTGCCGGTCGAATTGATGGTGCGGATCCTGGAACAGGTATGCGCTGCTCTCGACTTTGCGCACAGCAAGGGTGTGGTGCACCGGGACGTCAAGCCGTCGAATATTCTGCTCAATCTGAATGGCGACGCGATCCTGACCGACTTTGGGCTGGCGCTGTTGAGCGACGCCGGCACACAGGGCGAGATCCTCGGCTCGCTCCACTATATCGCCCCGGAGCAGGCAATTTCGTCGGCCGCCGCCGTGCCGCAGAGCGATCTCTACGCTGTCGGCGTGGTGCTGTACGAGATGCTGACAGGGCAGGTGCCGTTCGATGCGGAGGATCCACTCGATATTGCCCTTTTGCACATGAGCGAAGCGCCGCGCTCGCCACGCGAAGTGTGCCCTGACCTGAGCCCGGAAGTGGAAGGTGTGGTGCTGAGGACGCTTGCCAAGGAACCGGGAGACCGCTATCCCTCAGGCGCCGAGCTGATCGACGACCTGAACCGGGCGCTCAAAGGTAGAGCAGGAGGAGCTCGCGAGAAAGCCCCGGCTGTACCTGCCGTGGGTGGAGGGGGGGGCGAGCTGCACCGCCCTCTGCCGCCGAT
>DATHUZ010000328.1:0-8612 GCA_035461725.1 Anaerolineae bacterium | reverse complement strand
GATCGCCTCGGCCCCCCACCGCCGCGGGCCGCCCTCCTCTCCCCCTTTGACAACCTGATCATCCACCGTCAGCGCACGTCCGACCTCTTTGGCTTTGACTATTCACTCGAGTGCTACACGCCCGCCGCCAGGCGGCGCTACGGCTACTTTGTCCTGCCGATCCTGTGGCGCGACCAACTGGTGGGCAGGCTCGACCCCAAGGCCGACAGGCAGGCGCGCGAGCTCATCGTGCGCAACCTGGTGATCGAGCCCACCTTCGACCAGATCGACGCCTTCCTGCCCGACCTTGCCGCCGCGCTGGCCGCGTTCGCGCGCTTTAACGAATGCGAGCGGGTCACGTTCGAGCTCGCGTCGCCCGCCTGGCTGCCGGCGGCGATCGCGCCGGTCGTGCGCCACGCCCTGGTAGGCAATGACTGAGACGCGCCCGCCGCTGCACGATTTCGGCGGCCACGGCCCGGCGCTGCACCTCGCCCACGCCAACGGCTTTCCACCCGGCACCTACCGCCGGCTCGCCGCCGCGCTGGCGGAGGACCACCACATAGTCGCCCTGCCCGCGCGGCCGCTCTGGCCCGGCAGCCGCCCCAGCGACGTCGCCGACTGGCGGCCCATGGCGGGCGACCTGGTGCACGCGCTCGACGCGAGCGGGCTGGCGCCCCTGATCGGGGTCGGCCACTCGCTCGGCGGCGTCCTCACCCTCTGGGCGGCCATCGACCGGCCCGATCTCTTTCACTGCGTGATCCTCGTCGACCCGGTCTTCCTGCCACCCCACTGGCTCTGGTCCGTGCGCCTCATGCGCCGGCTAGGCATCGAGAATCGCCTGCCGTTCGTGCAGACCGCACTGCGCCGGCGCCGCGGCTGGCCCGGTCTCCAGGCATGTTTCGACCACCTGCGCGGCAAACAGCTCTTCACGCGCTGGCCCGACGCCGCCCTATGGGATTACGTCAACTCTGTTACACAGCCCGAGCCTGCCGGCGGTATCTCGCTCCGCTACACACCCGAGTGGGAAGCGCACATCTTTGCCACGGTCCCTACCGCCATCTGGAAAGATGTGCCGCGCCTCTCCGTGCCGGCCCTCTTCATCCGTGGTGAGCAATCAAACACCTTCCTCTCCACAGCGGCCGCGCGCGTGGCGCGCCTCTTGCCCGCAGCACAGCACACGGAAGTCCCGGGCGCCGGCCACCTTCTGCCGATGGAAAAACCAACCGAGGTCGCCGCCCTCATCCGCGCCTTTATCCACGACACCTGCACCATCCCTCGTCAATAACCCCGGGCCGCCGTCGGACCGCCGGCATCCTGCCGGCTCGCCCGTTGCCAGCATGATGCTGGCGTTCCCGGGTGTTCTCACCCCTCGTGGCGCCGGGCCGCACAAACCCTCCCCACAAGCTCGGCCCCTCACAGCTTGCAACCCAAACAAAAACCTGTTATAATCCCCCTGGGCAGCACACGCGCGCCGGCGCCTTGCGCCCACCTGTACTTTATACCTTGTCACTTGCTACTGATGACCAACCAGGAGATAGCCGAGGTTTTACGCCGGATCGGCGACATGATGAACATCCTGGGCGAGAACCGCTTCAAGGTGATCGCCTACCAGCGCGCGGCCGAAAACATCACCAGCCTGGGGCAGGATATCCGCGCCTATTGGCGCGCCGGCACCCTGCGCGAGATCCCGGGCGTGGGAGAAGCGATCGCCGAGAAAATCGACGAGCTCCTCACCACCGGCCGCCTCGAGTACTATGAGCGCCTCCAGGAGCAGATCCCGGAAGGGGTCGTGGCACTTCTCTCCATCCCCGACGTCGGCCCCAAGACGGCCCGGCTGTTGTGGGAGCAGCTCGGTCTGCAGAGTGTGGCCGAGGTCGAAGCGGCGGCCAGAGATGGCCGCCTGCGCGATCTACCCGGGCTTGGGGCGAAATCGGAGAACAAGATCCTCGCCGGCATCGAAGCCCTGCACCGGCGCAGCGATCGCATCCCGCTCGGCACCGCCTGGCCCGCGGCGACCGACCTGCTCGCACAGCTCGAGGACACCTGCCCCCAGGTGGTGCGGGCGGCCGTAGCCGGCAGCTTGCGCCGCATGCGTGCCACCATCGGCGACATCGACCTGCTCGCTGCCAGCCAGGAGCCCGCAGCCGTGATGCGCGCCTTTGCGGCCCTGCCGCGTGTGGCGGAGGTGGTTCTGAGCGGGCCGACCAAGACCAGCGTGCGGCTCCACAACGGCCTGCAAGTCGATCTGCGCGTGCTCGAGCCCGAGCGCTGGGGCGCGGCGCTCCACTACTTTACCGGCAGCCAGGCACACAACGTTCGCCTGCGCGAGATGGCCCTCAAGCGTGGCCTGAGCCTGAGCGAATATGGCTTCAAGCGCGAGGATGCGGCCGGGGAGCGAGGCGGCGGGACGGCGGCGGGCGAGATCCTTTGTGCCACGGAAGAAGAGGTGTACGACACGCTCGGCCTGCCCTGGATCCCGCCCGAGCTGCGCGAGGACCGGGGCGAGATCCAGGCGGCGCTTGCCGGCGAGCTGCCACACCTGATCGAGCGGAGCGACATCCGCGGCGACCTGCACGCCCACACCGATTGGAGCGATGGCGCGGCGACCCTCGCCGAGATGGCGGGCGCCGCCCGCGCCCTCGGCTATCACTACCTGCTGATCTCCGATCACACCCACGGCCTGGCCGTGGCGAGTGGGCTGACGGCCGAGCGGCTGCGCGAGCAGCGCGCCGAGATCGACACCCTCAACGCGCAGTGGGACGATTTCACCCTGCTGCAGGGGTGCGAGATGGAGATCCGCGCGGACGGCACCCTCGACCTGCCCGACGACGTGCTGGCCAGCCTCGACCTGGTCGTCGCCTCGGCGCACACCTCGCCGCGCCAGGACCCAGAGCAGATGACCCGGCGCGTGCTGAACGCGATTGAAAACCCATACGTGGACATCCTCGGCCACCCTTCCGGCCGGCTGCTGGGACAGCGTGAAGAGAGCACCGTCGACCTCGACGAGGTGATCCGCGCGGCCGCGCAGACAGGCACCGCGCTGGAGGTGAACGGCGGCCCATCGCGCCTCGACCTCGACGCGGCCCACGTCCGCCGTGCCACCGAGCTGGGGGTCAAGATCGCCACCAACAGTGATGCGCACCATCGCGAGGGACTCGAAAACGTGGTGTATGCCGTCGCAACCGCACGCCGCGGATGGGCAGAGCCATCCGACGTGCTCAATAGCCTGACGCTGGACGAGCTGCGTGCCTGGCGTAGCAGCAGGATCGAACGACAACGATGATCGAACGAGGAGGAGACGCATGACAGAGTACGATGCCGGCCCCGGAGAGTGGAGTGACCGCCCGTGGGAAGACCCCGACAAGAAACAGAAACCTCACGCCAAGCGGCGCCGCGTTGCGCTTCCGCCCTGGGCCTTGCTGGCCATTCTCGTCGCCATCATCATCGCCCTCTGCGCCGGCCTGATCCTGGTCGTGCAGGCCATCCGCGGGGGCGGCGACGAGACGCCGACGCCGGCACCCACCGCCACCCGTGCCGCCATCCCCACCTTTACGCCGCAGCCCGTTGCACCCACCAGTCAGACTCCGCCCACCGCCACTGTGGTGCTGCCGGTGAGCACGCCGGAAGGAACCGCAGCGCCGGCAGAGATTGGTCCCGGGGCACTCGTCGTCGTCCAGGGTACCCAGGGGTCGGGTTTGAACCTGCGTACAGAACCGGGCACGGGCGCGCAGGTCGTCATCAACGTGCGTGAAGGCACCGTGCTGACCGTGATCGAGGGGCCAGAAGAGGCTGATGGCTATACCTGGTGGCGGATGCGCGCCCCAGGCGGTGAGGAAGGTTGGGGCGCTGCCAACTGGATCGCGCTCCAGCAATAGCCACCCGGGCAACACCTGGTCCGGGGCAGAAAAGCGGCGCGCTGTCAAAGACTGCCGCCGCCTGCAACCGATCCGCGCCCTGCGCGTAAAGAGAGTAGTTGTGGTGTTTGGGCGGAGCTTTTCGCACGCTCGTGCCGGACGACAGTCCGGCACTATGCCAGACGAGCCTCTCCCACGCTCGTGCCGGACCACAGTCTGGCACCAGTTACATACCCGGCCTCGATCTATCGAGGCACAGATTGAACCATGAGGAGTCGACAAGAATGAATCAGTTGAGACGATCGCGAACCAATCGCGTGGTTGCAGGCGTGTGTGGCGGGCTGGGCGAATTCTTTGGCGTCGGAGCATTCTGGTTCCGGCTGCTCTTTCTGATCCTGCTGCTGCCGGGCGGTGCGCCGGGGCTCCTGCCCTACCTGCTCCTGTGGCTCATCATCCCCCTCGAACAGCGCTAGTTCGAAAGACAACCCCGGCAGCCCCGCCACCGCCGCCGGTGCTGCCCCACCCAACCTACCAACCTACCACTCCCCCTCTCCTTCTTCATCCTCATCCCCCGCCCTCTTTAGCTCCTCGTACTTGCGCCGTTTTCGATCCGCCCAATAGCCACCGCGCACCACCTCGCGGCTCACCTTGCGCGCGAACACCAGGTAGCCCGTGTGCGCCACCATCCGGTCCGCCGGACGCAGCCGCCCCGGCACCGGCTTGTAGGGCCGAACCAGCACCTCTTCCACCTCGATCGACCCAAAGCCCTCCTGCCCCTCCAACCCGAGCAACAAGTCGCTCACCTGGTTCGTCGTCGGCACGATCGCGCCAAAGAAACCGCTGTCCTTGAGCGTTTCGACGACATGGTCGAGATAGGCCCACGGCCGCCGCAGGTCGAGAAACAGGGCGTCGACGTCGCGCTCGTCAAAGCCTTCGCCGATGTCGCGCAGCTTGAAATCGACCCTGCTTCCCAGGCCGAGCGTGTCGAGGTTCTTTTGCGCCAGCCGCAAGATGTCGGGGCGGGCCTCGTACGAATAGACCCTCCCTTCGCCCCCCACCGCCCGCGCCAATGCCACCGTCAGCCCGCCGCTGCCGCTGCCCGCCTCGACCACGCGGCTGCCCGGCATCAGGTTCAGGCGCATCAGCACGTAGCCAATGTCCTTCGGAAACATGATCTGGGTCGTGCGTTTGAGCTGGCGGATCAGGTCGAACGTGCTCGGCTCGAGCACCACAAAAGGTTTGCCCAGGTGCGACCTGACCTCGCGCCCGATGGGCTGTCCGATCAGGTCGTCGTGGTTGATCGTGCCCCTGTGCGTCTGGAGCCGGGCTCCCGCCTTCAGACACACGATAAACTCTTTATGATCCTGACCCAGCAGCAGGACCAGGTCATTTTCGGCGGCTATGCTCATCATCTCCCTCCTGGCGCCGCAGCCCTGCGGGCCGCGCGCCCTCTATTATAGCCTGCCGCGCCGCTGGCGGCAACTGCATCAGCGCCCTGTGCCGTAACCCTCCGGGTGGCGGCCTGGCACAATCCGGAGGCTTGTGGTGGAGGCGCGCCGCGCCTTTGCCGCGTGTGGCTGTTGACCCTCCGTGCAAGATATGCTATAATATATCTGCACCGACGGCGCTGCCTTTCTCACATCATCTTCGAATAGGAGTGGACAACATGCAAGAAAACTACCCGTCTGTTCCCGTCGACGAGCGCCCGGACGTACAGCCGGTGGAACCGCAACAGAAGAGCAATACAGGACGAAATATCGCGATCATCGCCGGAGTGATCATCATCCTCGCCCTCGTCATCCTCTCCATCTATGGCATGGCAACCAATCCCGGCCTGACTGAAGTGATCCGCGATATCGCGATCATTGTGCTGGCCCTCGTGAGCATTATCATCGGCGTGTTTATGATCATCCTCACGATACAGGTGTGGCTCTTGACGCGCCTGGTGCAGGACGAGATCAAGCCGATCCTCGAGTCGACTCAACGCACGGTGAACACCTTGCGCGGAACGACGACGTTCATGAGCGAAAAGATCACCAAGCCCGCGATCGAAGCGGCGAGCATCGCCGCCGGGATCAGCGCCAGCGTACGGGAAGGGATCGGCCTGCTGCGTGGGAACGGCCGCCGGAAGCGCTAGCGCGCCATGGCGCCAACATCCCATCCGTTTGTCATGGCGAGGAGCGTAAGCGACAAAGCAATCTCCACCTGCGATCACGTTGGCGATCGCTTCGCTACGCTTGAATAATCAGCCACAGAAAGGAGCTGTATCGATGAATGATGACACCTATGCCGCCGAGTTCGTAGCGGGATTCCTGATCGGCGCACTGGTTGGCGCCGCCGTCGCCCTCCTCTTTGCCCCCCAGCCGGGCGAGGAGACGAGGAGCCTGATCCGCGAGCGGGGAGTCGAGCTGGGCCAACGGGCCGAAGAGCTGCAGAGCCAGGCCAAGGAAAAAGCCGGCGAGCTGCAGAGCAAGGTCAAAGACGCCGTCGAAGAGGGCAAGGCGACAGCCGCCCAGAAGCGACAGGAGCTCCTGTCGCAGCTCGAGCAGCAGCAGTCCGACCTGCCCGACCTGGAGATCAGCTAGAAGATCAATATCTCTGTGTAACAAAAAAAGCTCCACCCCACGGTGGAGCTTTTTTTGTTACAAGCAAAGGTCTGCTACCCGGTGCGCCTCGGCGTGCCGCTGAGCAGGCCCTGGCGGTTGCGGAACGGCTCGAGCACGTCGATCCCGCCGCGCTTGATCTCAAAGCGGCGGATATTCTTGTCGTGATCGCTGCCCCTCGTTTTTAGCACGGCCATCGCGCGCTGCATCACGCTGTCGATCTCGACGTAGCGCAGCAGGATCACCGAGTCGACGACAAAGGCGACGCGGCCGCGGTCGCTGCGCACAATGTCGGGCCCGCTGTCCTCGCTCAGCAGGATGCTCGTGATCCCCTCGCGCCGCAGGCCGTTGATCAGGTGGTTGTAATAAGCGCGCAGCTCTACCGGCTGGGTGCTGAGCGTCTGAAACTGGGTGACGCTGTCGATCACCGCCCGCTTGACCCCCATGTCACGGATGGCGCTGTTGATGGGGCTGATGGGCGACTGCAAGCTCGTCAGAAACACCTGGGGCGACGTGAACACGACGCGCAGCATGCCTTCCTGCTCCAGCTCGCGTAGATTCCACCCGTGGGCGAGCGCATCGCGGTAGAGCGTGTGGGGGAACTGCTCAAAGGTCACCAGCAGGCCCGCCTCACCATACTGCCTGGCCCCTTCGTGCAAGAACTGCATACCCACCGTCGTCTTGCCGGTACCGGGCGCGCCCTGAAGTAGGGCGATCGAGCCCGTGATCAGGCCGCCCTCCAGCATCGCGTCGAGTCCGGGAACACCCGTTGGTGTACGTCTCACGTCAGCCATGTTCACCCCTCCTTGTGAGTGTTGTCTCCACAGCGCCACGCCTATTATCTCACATTGCGGTCAAACGGTCAACAATGCCCTGCACCCTCTCCACCAACGCCGGCGCCATCTCGAACACCGCCACCCCCTGCCTGTCGGCCTCGATCGCATCGGCGTCGCTCGGCAAAAAGCCGAGGATCTCGAACTCGGGCAGCTCACCGGCGATGAACGCCTCATCTTCAGGCGACCGGATCTTGTTGCCCACCGCGTAGAGCCGCTTGATGCGCAGATCGCGCGCCAGCCCCGCGATCGTGTGGGCCGTCTGCAGGCTGCGCCGGCCCGGCTCGACCACCACCAGCAACGCGTCCACCGCCTCGGCCGTGCCGCGCCCCAGGTGCTCGATGCCCGCTTCCATGTCGAGGATCAACACCTCGCCCCGCCGCAGCAGCAGGTGCGTCACCAGGCTGCGCAGCAGCGCGTTCTCGGGGCAGAGGCAGCCGGTGCCGCCCGCCTTGACCGTACCCATGGTCAGGATGCGAATGCCGTCCGACACGACCGAAAAACGATCGGGAATATCGTCCACGCGCGGGTTGAGCTTGAAAAAGCCGCCGATCTCTCCCTTGCGCGCGCCGGTGCGCTCATAGATCAGCTCTTCCATATCGGCCACAGGCGTGATCGCCGCCGCCTCTGCCTGCGGCACGCCGCACGCCGCCGCCAGCCCCGTGGCCGGATCGGCATCGATGGCGAGCACACTCTGCCCGCGCTCTGCGAAAACGTGGGCCAGCAGCGCCGACAGCGTCGTCTTGCCCACTCCCCCCTTGCCCGTAATTGCCAGCTTTAGCACGAGTCCTCCACTCTGTTGAGGAATGCCGGTGGGGCGCTACCTCGCGGTGCGACCCGCCTGGTGTAGATGCCCTGGTACCAGCTCCAGGATGCCCCTAGTTTACCAGAGAGCGCCGTTCCACGCAAATCGCCGGGCGCCGGAATGATCCGGACGCCCGGCGAAGAGCAGCACAGCCACGAGGGCTCAGTAGTTGCGGAACACCACGGGCAAAAAGTACTTGGGCGGCCCTTTGTAATAGACCTTTACCTGCGTCAGCGCCGTCCACCGGCTCGTGCCGGTCATGACGATCTTGTACTGCATGTAGCGGTAGTTGCCGGGGTTGGTGGCACCAAACCAGTCGTCGCCATTGGGACCGACGATATGCCGCCCCGGCGCATCATAATAGCATCCCGTTCCGGCGCCCGGGATGGGGAGATCATCGGGACAGCACGGAACCAGAGTCGGATCTGCTCCGTTGCAGTTCAAGTAGCTGCTTCCCGCATTTCCAGTCCACTGCGTCCACGAGTTCGCGGCTATGTCATCCTGCGGCGGAGTGAGTGTGTTGCCAAAGCGTGTCTGA
>DATHUZ010000327.1:0-9554 GCA_035461725.1 Anaerolineae bacterium | reverse complement strand
TCCCGGCCGATGCTCTCCACGCCGTTGAGCGCCTCCAGGTAGCTCTGGGTGAAGCGCAGGTTCTTGACCGGGTAGGCAATCTCGCCGTTTTCGATCAGGAAGGTGCCGTCGCGCGTCATGCCGGTCACCACGACGCGCCTGGGCTCGACCGGCCGCGTGTAGTGAAAGCGCGTGACATAGATTCCGCGCTCGGTCCCGGCGATCATCTCCTCCAGCGTCGCCTCCCCGGTGCCAAAGAAGGTGTTCAGCGGGAAGGGGCCAAAGCGGTTCGGTGCGGGCAGTGCGTGCCCGGTCGAGGCTTTTCCTTCCTCCCTCGCAGCGCGGTAAGAGTCATAGACGACGGCGTTGGCCACGCCGTTCTTGATCAGGTCCACGCGCTGCTTGGGCACGCCCTCAAAGTCAAAGGGCAGTGGGATGCCGTCGGGGCTGAGCCCATCATCCCAGATATTGACGCGTGGATCGACGATCTGCTCACCCAGCCGGCCGCTCATAAAGCTGCGCCCTTCCTGGTAGGCGAGCGCGCTGAACCCCGTCCAGCCCATCATCTGCACGAAATCGTGCACGGCATACGGTTCCAGGATGACGGTATACTCGCCCGGCTCCAGCGCGCGCGGATTCTGGCTGCGCAGGCACTTTTCCAGCGCCTCGCGGCCGATGGCCCCGTAGTCGAGATCGTGAAAGTTGAGCGCGCCGCCGGCGGCGTAGCCGGCGCTGGTGTCGCTCATGATCACGGTGTTGAGCTCGGCAAAGGTCGCCGGGTGGTAGGCAAAGGTACCAAGCGAGTTGGCGACGGTGAGCTCCACGCCACCTGTGGTCAATGCCCCCGAAGCAATGACGCCCGCGTCGCGCGCCATCAGGCACACGCCGCCCGCGGCACGCGCGCGCTGCTCGGGCGTGCAGTAGGCGGTCGCTTCGCTGAACGCGTCGACCGCGGCGATCGGTTGTGGTCCGGGCAGCGACGTAAAGTGGGGGTTGACCGGCTGCAGCCGGGCCGCCTCGGCAGCGTCCTGCAGCGTACGAACCAGCGATTCGGCGTCGAGGTTGTGCGTGCTGGCGACACCGACGCGCGCGCCCTGGCCCGTCCCTTCGCGCAGCACGACGCGCACGCGCACCTCGGCGTCGGTCTCGGCCACGTTCTGGTGGATGGTCGAATTGGCAAAGCGCGTCAGGTAGCTGTCACCCGAGATGACAACGACCTCGGTCTGGTCCGCGGGAGACGCTGCCAGGATGGTGTCCGTAATGTCCTTGATCCGTTTTTGTCCGAGCATGCTATTCCTCCCCTGGCTACTTGATCACGCCCACCTGGACGTTGCGAAAGCGGGCCGGTGCGGTGCCGTGGCCGGTGTGGGCCGTCTGCGATGGCTGTCCCTTGCCGCAGTTGGGCGTGCCCCACACGCGCCAGTGGTTCTGGTTGCAGATCGCGTCGCAGCTTTGCCAGAACTGGGGTGTGATGCCGGTGTAGGTGGCATTCTTGAGCAGCCGTCCCATCTTGCCGTTCTTTATCTCGTACGCGATCTCGGTGCCGAACTGAAAGTTGAGGCGCTTGTCGTCGATGCTCCAGCTCTTGTTTAGCTCCATATAGATGCCGTCGTCGGTGTCGGCGATCAGGTCGTCGAACTCCCACTCGCCGGGCTCGAGGTTGACGTTGGTCATGCGGATGATGGGGATGCGCCCCCAGCCGTCGGCACGCATCGCGCCGCCGGAGCGCTCTGGTGCCTCGTCGCCTACGATGTCGCGCAGTTGCTGGGCCGTCTCGCGCGAGGTCAGGTAGCCGCAAAAGATCCCGTCGCGCACGATCTCCAGGCGCTGACCGGGCACACCCTCGTCATCCCAGGCAAAGGTGCCGAGGCCGCCGGCCGAAGACCCATCCGGGCGTGCGTCGGCGGTCAGGTTGACGATGTCGGATCCGTAGCGAAAGCTCCGGTACTTGTCGGGGGTCAAAAAGCTGGTGCCGGCATAGCTGGCCTCGGTGCCAAAGACGCGGTCGAGCTCGATCGGGTGGCCTGTCGACTCGTGCACCTGGAGTGCGAGCTGTGTGGGGCCGAGGATCAGGGTGGTGACACCGCTCGGGCAGGCGTCGGCCCGCAGCAGCGCGACTGCTTCTTCGCCGACTCGTGGTGCGTTTCCCGGCAGGTCCATCGCCAGGATCGACTCCCACCCCTCGCGCCGCTGGTCGCGGGCGAACGAGTTGGGGTAGGAGCGCTTTTGCACCTCGCCGGTGGACGGGTCGACGGCGAGTGCTTCGATGCCGCCCCCTGATTCAACGATCTCTTGCTCGACGTAGGCGCCTTCGCTGTTGGCAAAGGTGATCTTTTCGCGCCACAGGGCCAGACTCGCCGAGGCGACCATGACCCCCTTTGTCGCACGCATCCCTTCGTCGGCCTTGAAAAGCAGCGCGAGCTTGTCCTCTACGGGCACGTCCCACGGATCGATGCGGGTGGGTGTGCGATAGGTGCCGGTGCTGGTGACCGGCGGCCCGAGCTGTGCGTCGTGGATCTTGAACAGGGCGCTGGCCCGGGCGATCTCGACCGCCAGGGCGGTGACCCGGTCCACCTCTTCCGGTGCCAGGAGCGCCGAGCTGGCAAAACCCCACGCGCCATCGACCACCACGCGCACGCCAAATCCCTGGCTCTCATTGTTCGCGAGCGCATCGACGACGCCGTTCTTGACGGCGATATCCTGCGTTCGCCTCTGGACGATCCGCACGTCTGCGTAGCTTGCGCCTTGAACCTGTGCCAGGTTCAGGGCCCGGTCGGTGAATTCTCTCAACTTGGCCTCCTTTGAAGGATATTGGGTACTGGATATTATCTCGGCGCGGCCGGCTCGTAGCGCTCGTAGTAGCCGAGCAGGTTGCCGCCCCGGTCGCGGACGGCGCACATATAGCCCCGCCGCTCCTCATCGTCGGTCATGATCTGCTCGTCGATGCCGTCGTTTTGCATGGCGGCCAGAATGTCGATCATCATCCGCTGCGAGCGGGCGTTGTGGCAGTCGAGAAGCGAGCGCCCGATGAGGCCGGCACCTCCTTCATAGTGAGCAATGGCAGCCTTGTTCATGTAGCGGGTGATGTGCCCGGTGTCGGCGACCAGGATCGGGTCCTTGAGGCTGTCGAGAATCCCAGCCAGCAGCACGGCTTCCTCCATGAAATCACCCTCCTCGCTTGACCGAAACGTGAAAGCATTGTACAATAGGCCAGTTTGAACGCCAAACTGAAGACGAGCTCTGTCCGCCGCGCGTGTCGCTTCGAGCAGCCTCTGCCCGGCCGGATGGGGCTCGATTGCAGGCTAGCTGGAAAGAGGTTGGGGACGATGCCGATCTATGAATATGTTTGCCGGGAGTGCGAGACCCGGTTTGAAAAGCTGCGGCCGCTCAGCAAGGCCGACGCGCCGATCGTGTGTGCTGGCTGTGGCAGCAGCGCCACCACGCGCGCTCTGTCACTTTTTGCCGCGGTCAGTCGTGGCAGTAACGGCGAAGCGCGCAGCATCAGCGGGACGGGTGGCGGGTGTGGATCGTGCGCCGGCACGCACTGCGCCACCTGCAGCCATTAGGCAGTTTCAGAGGAATGCACAGAGCAAAGTGTCATGGTGAGGCAATGACAGGTTCTTGGGTGTTGAGTGGCGCTGGGCGCCATGAATGAACGCACAATGACAATGGAGTAGCAGCCGAACTCTGGGCCAGGAAAGGAAAAGATGGATCTATTTGAAAAGTGCAGCAAATGGACCGACGCCAAGGATCTGATGGAGAGCGGGTTCTACCCTTACTTTATGCCGCTTGACGATACAGAGGGCACAGAGGTGACCATCGGCGAGAAACGGCTGGTGATGATCGGCTCGAACAACTACCTGGGATTAACCACGCATCCGAAGGTGCGCACTGCGGCGTGTGAGGCGACCGCTCAGTTCGGGACAAGCTGCACGGGCTCGCGTTTCTTGAACGGCACGCTGGCGATGCACCTCGAGCTCGAGCGGCGCCTGGCCGAGTACGTGGAAAAGGAAGCGGCGCTCGTGTTTAGCACTGGCTACCAGGTGAATGTCGGCACACTGTCGTCGCTGCTTGGGCGCGGCGATTACGTAGTCACCGACAAGGATGACCACGCCAGCATCGTGGATGGCTGCCGGCTGTCGTTCGGGACGATGAAGCGCTTTCGTCACGACGACATGGCCGACCTGGAGCGCGTGCTGAGCGCGATTCCCGACAGTGCAGGCAAGCTGGTGGTCGTCGACGGCGTGTTCAGTATGGGGGGCGACATCGCGCCGCTGAACGACATCATCCCGCTGTGCAAGCGGTATGGCGCGCGGCTGATGGTCGACGACGCACACTCGATCGGTGTCCTGGGGGGCGGCAAGGGGACGGCCATGCACCTGGGCGTGAACGACGACGTCGACCTGGTGATGGGGACCTTTAGCAAGTCGTTCGCTTCGCTCGGCGGCTTTATCGCCGGGTCGGAGCCGGTCATCCACTACGTTCAGCATCACGCGCGATCTTTGATCTTTAGCGCGTCGATGCCGCCGGGCAACGTGGCCGCCGTGTCGGCCGCGCTCGACGTGATGATCGACGAGCCGGAGCGGATCGAGCGCGTGAACCAGATCGGCGATTCTATGCGCGCCGAATACAAAAAGATGGGTTTTGACACCGGCCCGAGCGAGACGCCGATCATCCCGATAATTATCGGCGACATGAATGCGACCTTTCTCACGTGGCGCCTCCTGTTTGAAGAAGGCGTGTACACCAATCCTGTGATCCCCCCGGCGGTGCCGCCCAACCTGTCGCTGCTGCGCACGAGCTACATGGCGACGCACACGGATGAGCAGATGGCGTTTGTGCTGGAAAAGTTTGAGAAGGTGGGGCGGATGTTGGACCTGATCAAATAGGTCCACCCACGAGCTGCGCGGCTCAGTCTACCGGGCGGGCATAGACGAACTCGAACGGCTGCTGGTAGACGGGGAGCGTGACTTTGTCGCGAACCCGCACCTCGATCTCGATGCGCGGATCGGCCTGCAGGACGAGGCTGATCAGGCCACCGGGCCGGAGCAGGGCCGTCTCGAGGTTGCCGGCATCGCCGATCGCCTCGAGGCGGTAAGGGGGGGCAGCAGGCTGACTGTCGACGGTCATGTACAGCCCGTCGCTGCTGATCGCCGACCACGACACGAGCCGCTGGTCATTCAGGGCCAATCCTTCGGCGCCGGCGTTGCGCAGCTCGTTGATCATGTCGTGCAGGTCGAGGACACTCACCGGGCCCGTCGCGACGACCTCAACGCCGGGACCCGACACGGCGACGAGGCCATTGGCAATACGGAGACGGTTCGTGTCATCGACGAGCGACTGAAGCATCGCCACACTGTTCTCCACCTGGCGCAGGTCTCCCAGCTCCTGCTCGAGAGACTCGATCTCGGCGCGCAGGCGAGCGTTGCTGTCGATGAGGTCGGCCACCGCATAGTCCCACCCCTCGATGAGAATGGGCTGCACGCTTTGATGCGAGCGGAGCTGCACTGCCGACAGCAACCCAAGCACCAGGCAGACTGTCGTGAGGGAAAGGCGCACGAGCCACTTGCGCGCGAGCATGGCCGCTACTCGCCCGGGCGCGCATAACGAACGCGCACGCTGCCGCTGTAGGCCGGGAGTTTGACACTGGCCATGGTCCGCACCTGAAAACGGAGGCCGTAGAGCCGCTGTTTCTCTTTGAGGTTGTGCAGGTAGGACGGGTTGCGCAGATAGTCTTGCTGCACGCGCGGGTTGCCAATGGCGCGGATCGTGTAGGGTGGGGAAAGGCGCGTGTTGTTGACCATCACCGTGCTGCCGACGCAATAGATCGACGAGGTGCCTACCAGCCGCTCGTCGTTGATTGCGACTGCCTCCGAGCCCGCCATCCAGAGCAGGTTGACAATGTCACGCAGGTCGTGTTCGTGGATAATGTAAGCATTGGGATCGGCACCCGGTGGGATCTGGGTGGCACTGTCGTCGAGCACCGCGGTGACGCCGGGGCCTGCCACCGGGACGAGCCCGGCGAGAAGTGCCTGCCTGTCGAGCTCTGATTTGAGGGCCTGCAGACGGTCCGTGTTCGATGCGGCCGTCTGGCGCCTCTGGGCGAGATCCTGGCGCAGGGCAGCGAGGGTGGCACGTAGATCCCGTTGTTCGGCTTCCAGTCGCTCCACGCTCAGCGACACAGCAGCCGATCCGTTGCCGCTCTCCGCGGAACGGGCAGAGGGGGCAGTCCAGACAAGGCTGAACAGCAGGCCGAGAGAGAGGCCGACGACGAGCATCGAGATTGCCTGACCGACGTTACCCCGCAATTCGAACAACGTTCTCTCCACGCCTTTTCAGGCTGGCACTAATCCCGATGGATCTGGATCTCGAATGCTTTACGGTTGTTACTCAGGTTGCTCTCTTCGTCGACAGGCTCCACGGCTACTTCGAGGTGATATGTCTCGCGATAGGGGATATCGTCCAGGCGGCCAAAACGCACGATGCGGATCTCACCGGGGGCGATGCGGTCCACGACGGCCTGCTGCGTGATCGACAATGTGCTGTCCTGGGCGCTGGTAAGACTTGCTTCCACCACCACCTCGCGCTCGGTAGTGGTGCCCTTGTTTTCGACCACGACGAGGAGCGCTACAGATTGGCGCCGCGCGATAAGCTGTTGATAGTTAAGAGGGGGGTCAAATTCAACGGTCATCACGGCCAGGTCGTGCTTGCTCTGTTCGGAAAGAGGGCTGGTAAACGCCTCGGTCTGGCCGGCTACGGGTGTGGTGTCGATGACCTCGACCTCGGCGCAGCCAATCATAAAGACCGAGATCAGGGCGAGGGTCCTGGTTAGCCAGAGCAGCGTTCGACTGCTTTGCCTGGATGCCATCCTTTCGCCTCCTTCTTCACTTCAAAGTGAAACGGCACGCCGGTGATCGTCGTGCCCTTGAGTTCAATATACACCATGCCCGTCGATTTGTCAAGCCCCGGCGCGGAATGCCGCAGGGCGAGCAAAGATGAGCTCGCGGACAAGATGGAGGCCCGACCTTGGTCGGGGAAGCTTGGGTGTGTGAAGCCAACCCGAGCCAGCTCGGGCCTCCTCCGGACCGGGTATGGGCAACGCCGGCCCAAATGCTTTTGCCCTACGGAATGTCGTTCGGCGCGTTGGTGCCATCCGCCCGGCGCGATGGGTTTGCCATGCGCACCGATTTGGGCTATAATTCCCGCCGTATGTTCCTTTGGATGGAGCCGCACCGAAGGCCATTTGGTGGGCTGACAGGTACTTGGATGCAAAGCGAAGAAACAGAAAAAAGCGAAAAGCGTTCGGCTGTCCGCGACATGGTGGAGACCGTCCTGCTTACCCTGTTGATCTATGTCCTCGTGCGAACCTTTCTCTTTGAGAACTATCGCGTCGTCGGCCACAGTATGCTGCCGACCCTCGTGGATGATCAGTTCGTGATCGTCAACAAGCTGGGCTACCGCCTGTACGATCCGCAGCGTGGGGATATTGTCGTGTTTGTCGATCCACGCACGCCCGACCGCAAGCTCATCAAGCGCGTAATCGGGCTGCCGGGCGAGGTGATCGAGCTGCGGAACGGCCAGGTCTATGTCAACCAGCGCTTGCTCGACGAGCCGTACATCACCGCTCTCGGGCGCTATTCAGAGCCACCCGTGCCGATTCCGGAGGGCCAGTACTATGTACTGGGCGATAACCGCAACAATTCGAGCGACTCGCACAACTGGGGAACACTGCCGGTGGACAGGATCGTCGGCAAGGCGTGGCTGAGCTATTGGCCGCCTGCCGCGTGGGGCGTGATCCCGAGTGCCGGTTATTGGAGCCCAACACCCGCTGTACAAGCAGCCCCGTGACCAGGAGGAGTGATGGAGGCAAACAAGACGGTGCCACAACCTGCCGGCATCGCGGCAATGATCGATCACACGCTGCTCAAGCCTGATGCGACGGCGGCACAGGTGACGCAGCTCTGCGACGAGGCACGGCGCTACCGGTTTGCCTCGGTGTGCATCAACCCGGTATACGTGCCGCTGGCGCATTCTTGTTTAGCAGACGCCGGGGTGCCGGTATGCACCGTCGTCGGCTTTCCTCTCGGCGCGACGCGGACTCTTGTGAAGGTGTACGAGACCCAACAGGCGATTGCCGACGGTGCCGCCGAGATCGATATGGTGATCAACATCGGTGCGCTCAAGTCGGGCCTGCACGAGGAGGTTGAGAACGACATCGCGGCGGTGGCGCGTGCCTGCCAGGCCGGCGGTGCGCTGCTCAAGGTGATCATCGAAGCCGCGCTGCTGACCGATGCTGAAAAGATCGCGGCCTGCAAGCTGGCGCAGGGGGCCGGGGCCGACTATGTCAAAACGAGCACGGGCTTTGGACCTGGCGGCGCGACGGTGGAAGACGTGGCGCTCATGCGCCGTGCCGTTGGGCCCGACATGGGCGTCAAAGCCGCCGGTGGCATTCGCACGTATGAAGACGCGGCGGCCATGATCGCGGCCGGGGCAACACGGATCGGGGCCAGTGCCGGCATCAAGATCGTCGAGGGCGCTGCCGCCGCCGCGGAAGGCTGATCCCGCGCGGCTGGATGATCCAGGTGTGCCGTCTGTAGCCAACGCAACAGACAATTCCACCGTTCTGCTTCATGATCTAGTGTGAATAGATCGGGGAGCGAGGGACCGGCTGTGGAGATTGTGCCGGGAGTACACTGGATCGAGCGCATTTGGGATACAAAGGTTTACGTCTTGTGCCAGGCAGATGGGGTGGTCGTGGTTGATGCCGCCATGCCAGGGCGGGCGCCGGTCATCTGGCGCCACTTGCGTGCGCTCGGTTACCGGCCTGCGGATGTGCACGCGGTGTGGCTGACGCACGGGGACGTCGATCACGCCGGCAGCGCCGCGGCGCTGCAGGCAGAATCGGGTGCCGAGGTGGTGGCGCACCATGCGGACGTGCCGATGATCGAAGGGCGGGTGGGCAGGGCGCTCGGCCCGGTACGGGGCAGGCGTTGGTTGGAGAGGGCGTTCGACTGTATGGTGCGAGACGTGGTGCGCTACGGGCCGGTGGCGGTCGATCATCCGGTGGAGGATGGGGACGAGCTGGGAGAGTGGTCTGTGGTGCACGTGCCGGGTCACACGGCGGGGAGTATCTGCTTTTACCACGCCGCGCGCGGCATCGTGATCGTAGGTGATGCGATTCGTCACAGGCGCGGCGGGCTGGCAGCACCGCCGCGTGTGCTGGCGCCGCAGGTGGCGGCAGCGGCCGAGTCGGTAACCAGGATTGCCCGGCTCGACTTTGAGGTGTGCTGCTTTGGGCACGGGCCCCCGCTCGTGGGGAATGCGCAGGCCCGGGTGCGCGCCCTTGCACGTGGGCTGAGCCGAGGGGATCGGTAGATGAAGACAAAGTCGACCATCTTGATTGCCGATGACCGTCCCGACAATGTTGAGCTGGTGCGCGACGTGTTGACGATGGAAGGCTACCAGGTAGTGGTTGCCGTCGACGGGCAGCAGGCGTTGGACCGTATCCGCGAATACTTGCCCGACCTGGTGCTTCTCGATCTCGACATGCCGAGGCTGAATGGCTACCAGGTGTG
>DATHUZ010000326.1:0-2601 GCA_035461725.1 Anaerolineae bacterium | reverse complement strand
AGTCCATCCTCTCCATCGCCACGCGCTCGATATAGCCGAACAGCTCTTCCTCGTCACGCACCACGAGGATGACGCCGGTGGTGACCGCTTGCTGAAAGCCCAAGGGCGCCCTGTTGAGGACGCGCACGTCGACAGGAAAGGTGAGGCGCCGCGTCAGGTCGACTGACAGATCCATCTCATAGTCGAACGAATCGCCGGCGGCCGGATGGGCTGGGTCGAGGTATAGCGCCACGTCCAGATCCCGGTAGGCCAACCCCTCAGCGGCCGAGCCATGCAGGTAGGCAAAACGAACCTCGTCCAGCGCTGCCAGCGCCTCACGCAGCCGCTGGCTCCGCTCCGCCACCCGCCCCGGGTCCCCTGACGCTACCTCCATGCCCTTCTCCTCTCCGTGTATCTCCGTGCATCTCTGTGTATCTCCGTGTAACTACGCCCTCCGTCCGTGCCCGTCTTGCCACACCCGCTCCCACTCGGGCACGTTTGCCGGCTCGAGCTGCTTGCGCAGCTCAAAAATCTGGTCACGCAGCAGCGCCGCCTTTTCGAACTCGAGGTTGGCCGCCGCCGCCTTCATCTGCGCCTCCAGCTCCTGCACCAAAAAGCCCACCTCCGCCTGGGGCACCTGCGGCGTCGTGGTATATTCCACCCGCTGCTCGGCTACCGAGCGTACCCTGTCGGTCAGGTCGCGCACCTGCTTGACAATGCTCTGCGGCTCGATCCCATGCTCCTCGTTGTATGCCTCCTGAACCGCGCGCCGGCGCTCGGTCTCGTCGAGCGCGCGCCGCATCGAATCGGTGATCCTGTCCGCGTACATGACCACCTGCCCGTGCACGTGCCGCGCCGCCCGGCCGATCGTCTGCACCAGTGCCGTGTCGGAGCGCAGGAACCCCTCCTTGTCCGCGTCGAGGATCGCCACCAGCGACACCTCCGGCAGGTCCAGCCCCTCGCGCAGCAGATTGATGCCCACCACCACGTCGTACACCCCCATCCGCAGGTCGCGCAAGATCTCGACCCGCTCCAGCGTCTGGATCTCCGAATGGAGATAGTGCACCTTGATCCCCAGCTCGGCCAAATAGTCCGCCAGGTCCTCCGCCATCCGTTTGGTCAGCGTCGTCACCAGGGCGCGCTCGCCCCGCTCCACCCGGCGCCTGATCTGGCCGATCAGGTCGTCCACCTGTCCCTTGATCAGCTTGATGATCACCTCCGGGTCCACCAGGCCTGTCGGCCGGATGATCTGGTCCACGATCTGTTCCGACATCTGGCGCTCGTAAGGGCCTGGCGTGGCCGACGTATAGATCACCTGGCCGATCCGCTCCTCGAACTCGTGGAACTGGAGCGGCCGGTTATCGAGGGCCGACGGCAGGCGAAAGCCGAAATCGACCAGCACCTCTTTGCGGGCCCTGTCGCCGTTGTACATCCCCCGGATCTGCGGCACCGTCATGTGGCTCTCGTCGAGCACGAGTAGGTAATCATCGGGGAAATAGTCGAGCAGCGTCCAGGGTGGGTCACCCTCCTGCCGGCGGCTCAGATGGCGGGAATAGTTCTCGATCCCCGAGCAGTAGCCCACCTCGCGCAGCATCTCCATGTCGTACATCGTCCGCTGCTCCAGCCGCTGCGCCTCCAGCAGCTTGTCCTGGGCACGCAGCTCCTCCAGCCGTTTTTCCAGCTCCTGCTCGATGTCCTGGATGGCATGGTTGAGCACCTCGGCGCGCGTCACAAAGTGGCGTGCGGGATAGATGTACGCTGCCTGGCGCTCGTCCAGGATCTCGCCGGTCAGCGGATCGATCTCGGTGATGCGCTCGATGGTGTCGCCCCAGAACTCGACGCGCACCGCCGTGTCGCGGTACGCGGGAAAGATGTCCACCGTGTCGCCGCGCACGCGGAAGGTACCGCGCTTGAACGCCACGTCGTTGCGGTCGTAATAGATCGACACCAGGTGGCGCAGGATCGCGTCGCGGCGGCGGGTCATCCCCGTGCGCAGCTCCACCACGCTCCGCCCATAATCCTCGGGCGAGCCGATGCCATAGATCGCCGACACGCTCGCGACTATGATCGCGTCGCGGCGTGTGAGCAGCGCCTCGGTGGCGGCCAGGCGCAGCTTTTCGATCTCCTGGTTGATGTCGGCATCCTTCTCGATGTACGTGTCCGACTTGGGCAGATACGCCTCGGGCTGGTAGTAATCGTAATACGATACAAAGTATTCGACCGCGTTCTGCGGAAAAAAGTCGCGAAACTCGGCATAGAGCTGCGCGGCGAGTGTCTTGTTGTGCACTATGACGAGGGTGGGCCGCTGCACCTCCTCGATCACCTTCGCCACCGTGTACGTCTTGCCCGTGCCCGTCGCGCCGAGCAGCGTCTGGTGGCGAAAACCGCTCTCCAGGCCGGCGACCAACTGGTCGATCGCGGCCGGCTGGTCGCCCGTAGGCCGGAACTCGGACACCAACTGAAAGTCAGGCATGAACTCCCTCCATCCTAGAACTACCGTTCGGCAGGCTATTATAACCGATCTCGCGGCAGGTATCAAATTAGCAGCGAGGCGGGCCAGCCGTTCCAAGCTTGGCAAAAGACCTTTAGGGTTTTCTCTGTTCAGGTGAGTATTGGGTCAAG
>DATHUZ010000325.1:0-6748 GCA_035461725.1 Anaerolineae bacterium | reverse complement strand
ACGACGATCACGTGCCGGGGGACGACCTACCTTATCGGAACCAATGGCACCGGCAAGTCGACGATCCTGGACGCCATCCAGTTTGCGCTGGTGGGCGGCCAGCGCGACGTCCGCTTTAACCAGGCGGCAATGGCCGGCAGCCGGCGGACGCTGACGAGCTACGTGCGCGGCGAGCTGGGCACCGAGGGGCAGCGCTTCTTGCGGGGCGATGCCACGGGCGTGGTTGCCCTGGAGTTTCGCGAGGCGGATGGCACCCATTTCGTCCACGGCGCCGTGGTGGACGCCTACGAGGATGGTCGCTCGCCGGACGTCGTCTACTTTTTGGTCAACGGCGCCACGGTGGACGACGACTGGTTCTTTCGCTCGCCGGGCAAGCTGCACGACAGCCGCTCGTTTCGCCGCCACCTGGAGCATTTTCCGCTGCCCGGCGGCCGCGCCCACCTCTTTGCCCGGCTGGAGGATTACCGCTTTCACCTCTTGAACCGCCTGGGCCAACTGAAGGACACCTTTCCGGCCAAGATCGTCAAGGGCCTGGCGTTCAGCCCCCTGACCAACATCCGCGACTTTGTGCACAACTATTTGCTGGACGAGAACCTGGTGGACGTGCACCTGCTGCAGGAACAGCTCGACACGCTGCGCCACTTCGAAGAGCTGGCCGCCGACGTGCGCCGCCGGATCGAGGAGCTGGGCCGCATCGAGGAGCTGGACCAGGAGCGGGTGACGCACCGGCGGCTGCGCATCACAAACGGCTACGTCCGGCGCATCGCCCAGGGTGACCGCCACCTGGCCGAGCTAAAGCAGCGCCGCCAGGAGCTGGACGAAAAGCGGCTGGAGCTGAGCCGTGCCGAGCTGCGGCGCGAGGACCTGGAAGAGAGCCTGAAGTTCGCGCGGCAGGAACTGCTCGACGCCCAGGTGGCGCTGCAAACCGACGCCACGGCGGCGCGGGAAAAGGCGCTGCGCGCCGAGATCGCTGCCGTGGAAGAAGAGGTGGCCGAGCTCCGGCGCCAGAAAACGCGGCTGGATGGCCAGGTGGCGGCCGAGCAGCGGGCGGCGGGCGAGCTGATCGCGCTGCTGCGCCAGGACCGGCAGGCGGTGCCGGCGGCGCTCGAGCGCCTGGCACAGGGCCCGGCCGAGCCGGACGTGGAGCTGCTGGAGACGGTCGCCGCGCTGCAAGAGGACCTGGCGGCCCTGGGCAGCGAGTATGCACGCCGGCAGGCGCTCCTGGACGAGGAAGCCGCGCGGCTGCGGGGCGAGGCCGAGGAGCTGGCACGCGAAAGCGCGCGGCTGCGCACCGGCGACCGGGACGTGTCGATAGACACCGAGGCGCCCGAGGCGGCGCGGCTGCGCCGGCTGCTGCGCGCCGACCTGGGGCTGAGCGCCGACGAGGTGCCCTACCTGTGCACCTTGCTGCGCGTGCCCGACGAGTCCTGGCAGGACGCGGTGGAGGGGCTGCTGGGCGCGAATCGCTTTCACCTGCTGGTGCCGCCCGGGCACTATGACGCGGCGATGGCCCTTTATCACAAGCGCCGCCAGAAGGACGGGCTGCACGGGGTGGGGCTGATCGATGGCGAGCGCCTGGTGGCATACGCCAGGCCGGCCCGGGCCGGCAGCCTGGCCCGGGAGGTGGAGACGGACAACCCGGCGGCACGCGCCTTTGTGGACCTGCTGCTCGGCGCCTACGTCGGCTGCGAGACGCTGGAGGCGCTGCGGGACCAACGCACCGCCGTGACCCGCGACTGCTTTGTGCGGCGCAACTTTGCGACGAGCCACATGAACCCGCGCGTCTACCGCCGCTGGTTCATCGGCGAGCGGGCGATCCCCCGGCAGCTCGAACAGCGCGAGCAGCGCCTCCACGAGATCGCGGGCGAGCTGGCGAAGCTGCAGGGGCGGGCCAACGACCTCGCGCAGCGGCTGTCGCTGACGCGCGCCCGGGTGCGCACCTTCTACGACCTGGAGCGCGACCTGCCGGCGGTGGCGCCGCTGCCCGCTCGCGAGGCGCACCTGGCCGTGCTGCACGCCGAGCTGGCCGAGCTCAACACGCACAGCGTCGACACCCTGCGCGCGCAGGTGGCGCAGTGCCAGGCCAAGGTGGAAGAACTGCAGGCCACGGCCGTGGCCCTGGAGCGCGAGATGGGGCGGCTGGAGGAGCGGATTGCCACCCTGTCGGGCGAGATGCTGCCCGGGCTCGAGCGCGCTGCCGACGAGGCGCTGAGCGAGGCGCAGGCATTCCTGGCGGCAGAAGGCGCCCAGGAGCTGCTGGACGATGCCCGGGCCGAGTACGAGCGCCGGCGAGCCCGCCAGCCGCTCCAGGCCGTTCTGACCAATGCCGAGCGCTACGAGAACGACTACCAGACCGCCGAAAACCGCAGCCGTGACCGGCTGCGCGAGGCCAAGCAGGCCTACAGCCTGGCCCACGATTTCGGCCTCGACCAGGACGAGAACGCCGCCCGTTACGCCGACGAGCGGGTCAAGTACGTCGAGTCCGAGCTGCCCGAGTACGAGGCGCGCATTGCCGAGCAGCGGGCGCTGGCAGAGCAAGAGCTGGTCGAGAACTTTGTTCACCGCCTGCGCGAGCAGATCGAGGATGCCCGCCAGCAGCTCGGCTACCTGAACGCCACCCTGTCAACGCTGCGCTTTGGCGGCGAGCGGTTCGAGTTCATCACCCGGCCCGAGCCTGCACTGCGCCAGGTGTACGACCTGATCATGGACAGCCAGTCGGTGCTCGGCACGTCGCTGTTCTCCTCCGACTTGTTAAAGCGACACCAGCGGGGTTGGGACCTGCTCTTCGAGCGGCTGACGACCGGCGTGGACGAGGACACGAGCCGCGAGCTGCAAGAGCTGCAGGACTATCGGAACTATCTGGAGTACGACATCCGCATCCACTATCCCAACGGCGACCAGGCCCTCCTGACCAAAATCAATACCAAAAAGTCCGGAGGCGAGACGACGACGCCGTTCTACGTAGCCATGGCTGCGTCGTTTGCCCAGGCCTACCGCCTCAACCAGCCGCGCCACGCCGACACGGTCCGGTTGGCGCTGTTCGACGAGGCGTTTGGCAAAATGGATACGGCGCGCACGGCCAGCGCCCTGAAGTTCATGGTCGACAGCCAGTTGCAGGTGCTGCTCGCCACGCCGCCCGACAAGGCGGGTGGTCTGCTGCCGCACGTCGATTCGGTGCGCACCGTGGTCCGCAAGAACAACCACTCGTTCGTCATCGAGATCGACAAGGCCGAGATGCTGCGCCGCCTGGACGGCGGTGCAATGCCCGTGCAAGAGGCGTCCGCGGCGGGAGGAACCGGGTGAAGCCGCCCGTTTCCCTGGTGCCCTCGCCCGACGTCGCCGCGGTCCTGAACAACCTGCTGGACCAGTACGAGCGGCGGCAGGACCCCCACGCCCGTCTCATCCGCTGCGACCTGGAGGGCCTCGATCTGCCCGGATACTACAGCCAGTTGGACCCCGAGCCGCGCCAGGTGGCGAACGAGCAGCTCGTGCGCCTCGAAGAGGCGGGGCTGGTGCGGCTGCGATGGCTGGCGGGCGAGGAGCGGCACCTGCTGGAGGCGGTGGTGCTGGACCCCGACGCCGCGGATGGCGTCTTCTGCCTGGCCCGCCGTGCCCCGCGGGCCGCGCAGCGCGCCCGGCTGCGCGACCTGCTGCTGGGTGACCGGTTCCGCCTGGACGGCTGGCGCCTGCGCGCGGTGAACCACACCCTGGCCCAACTGCGGGAAGAGCGCTCGCCGGCGCCCTTTTCGTTGTCCGACGAGGGCCGCAGCCGCGACCTGTTGGCGGCGCTGGTAGCGCTGAATGAGGTGGCCGAAGAGACGCCCATTCGCGCCTTTAGCGCGCGCACGTTCAACGACAGCAAGCGGCTGGAGAGCCTGCTCGGCGCCCTGGTGCGCCTGGCCCGGCGGCACGTGCCCGAGTGGCGCGAGCTGCGCGGGCACGAGGTGCTGGCCGAGCTGGGGCTGGTGACGAATCCGGGGCACCTCGTCCTGGCGGGCGCGTGGCGGCTGGTCGACGACCAGGGTGCCATCCACGAGCTGCGCGATTTCAGGCCATCCGTGGGCATCCCGGCGCACCTGGCCGCGACGGTGCGGCAGGTGACCGTCGCCGCGGATCGGGTGGTGTGCGTGGAGAACCTGGCGCCTTTTTACGAGCTGGTGCGCCGCGAGCCCGAGCGGCTCGCGGCACTCTACCTGGGTGGGAATCCGTCACCTGCGTGCCGGCACCTGCTGCGCTGCCTGGCAAACGATGCCCCGGCTGCCCTGCCGCTGGGCGTGTGGGCCGACCTGGACGCCGGCGGGCTGAGCATCCTGGCGCAGGTGCGGCGGCTGGCCTCGCCCCGGTTCGCCCCGCACCTCATGGACGTGGACACGCTGGAAGCCCACGCCCACTGGGCCCAGCCCCTGACGCCCGGCGACGAGCGCCGGCTGGCCCGGTTGGCCAGGGACCCCCACCTGCAAGACGTGAGACCGCTGATCGAGCACATGCTGGCCCGTGGCTACAAGCTGGAGCAGGAAGCGATCCTCCAGGCGCCGGCGGCCCGCCTGATCCGTCCTGTTTGAGAGGGGCGCAGTCCACAAGATCGACAGAAGCAACGCGCCTCCTCAGGGAATAATGATGCTGCGGAAGGCGAACCCCTGTGCACTCAGCTCACGCAACACGGTCTTTAATGCCTGGACAGACTGCGTGCAGTCACCGCCCCCGTCGTGCATGAGCACGATCACTCCCGGAAAGACGTTGCCAAGGATATAGTCCGAGATGACGTCCGCACCCGGGCGCCGCCAATCCTGGGGATCCACGTCCCACAACACGAGGGTATAACCAAGGTTGGCCGCGTACTGCCGGGCATTGTCGTCGGTGATCCCATAGGGAGGTCGCAGGTAGCGTACATTGTAACCGACGGTGAGCAGGTCTCCCGCGGCGCTCAGAATCGCCTGTTCCGTCTGTCCCACCTGGCCGATAAACGCTTCGAGACTGAGGCCCTCCAGGGACGCGTGGTCGTAGCCGTGGTTGCCCACCCGGTGCCCGCCCTGCACCACCATGCGCATTGCATCCGGCTCGAGCTCGACCTGCTCGCCCACGACAAAAAAGGTGGCCCGTGCATCGTGCGCGGCCAGCAAGTCGACGATCTGTGGTGTGTAGTCGCTGGGGCCGTCGTCGAACGTCAGGTAGACGATGGGCCGGCCGTCGTCCGTGTGGGTGGGCAGGTTCAGCAGCTCCGCCAGGCCCTGCGTACCCATCACGTCCATGGCCGAGGGGAGAGGGGTAGGCGTGGGCAGCGGCGGTTGGGGGCTGCCCAACAGCTCCCAGGTCGCCTCGTTGACCTCTCCGCTCGGTTCTTGCCCTTGTGACGCCTGAAAGGCGACGACTGCCTTGCGCGTCTCTTCGGTGTACAGGTCGTGACCAGGGTCAGTGAAGCGGAGCCACTGGATGCCGGCCAGCAGGCTGTGGAGCTTTGGCACCAGGGGATGCCGCTCCCCCGCACCAAGGGTAAAGCGGGCATTCTCCAGGTTGTGGAGGGTTTCGCCGAGGACAAGGTCGATGGCGACCGGAAAGCCGTCCAGCATCTCGCAGCGAATCTCACTGCTCCGTGGGGCGCGCTTGCCGTACAGCTCGTCGACGTCGATGGTTACGCCGTCGTCCTCCAGCCTCCAGGTCCCCTGGGCGATCAGAGAAGTCTTGGTCGTGATCTCCTCGAGCTGGGCGGTGCCGTTATTGTTCAGGGTCAGGTCGTACTCGGCTGAAGCCGGTACGGCGTTCGTTCCCTGGGAATAGTCCGGGAGTCTCAGCCGGTAGCGCCCCACGACCGGCGCCCTGGCTCGAGTTTCGGCCGCCGAATGCTGGACCAGCTCGGCGACGACGATGGTCAGGCACATGGTCACGACACCGACGATGGCCAACAACCTTGGATTGAGCTGTCCCTCCACGATGCGTTTGTCGGTCCGCATTGGTCGTCTCCGGGATCGTGCTCGCCGGGATGGCTCGTGGGTTTGCCACGACTCATCGCCAGGCACCTGCACGGAATCTCGTCCTGGAAAGGCGTTTGGGGCCAGAGGCGACAGCGGCCGTCAAAGCCCTTTCTTCTCCCGTCGTACCACCTTTCCGTAACCATGTGCCGCACACTGACTATACAACGAACCGGACGTACTGTCAAACGTTCTCGCACGCGCGTTCCTGGGCATCGTGAACCGCACGTCTTACAACCACCACTTGCCACCTCGCCTGCACGCACAGTGCCGAGAGTACGCGTGCCGGGTCGAACTACAAGGGCACTAACCCCAAATTGATCTCGATGGCTCGGTCAACCCGCCGCATGGTCCCGGGTGAGTAAGCGCTGCTAATCTTGCTTAACTTGCCGCTGCCACAAAAGTTCAGGTATTATGTGCAACATGGGGAAAAATCCGTTGCTAACGATGACGAGGGGTGCAACAACCCATGAACACAGGCTAGAAAGCCCTTCGTTTTGACTGCGCCGCCGGTGGTCTCGCGGGGCAGAGCAGGCAGAAATGCAGGTAGACAATTGCCGTCAGGCGGACAACGTGCTATAATGGCGTCGAAAGGAATACAGCCATGGTGAAGGTTCAATTCTCAAATCAAAACGAGTTGATCCTGCCCGAACCCCTTGGGCGGGCTCTCGGCCTGAGCGAAGGGGACCGGGTCGAAGTCAGGCGGCAGGACAATGTGCTTTGCTTCCGCCGTTGGGATCCTGCTCACGTACCAGGACCGCTCACCGATTTAGCCCGGATCG
>DATHUZ010000324.1:0-5280 GCA_035461725.1 Anaerolineae bacterium | reverse complement strand
GGCCCTTCTTGCAGTCGCCGCCCTGCTCGCCCTGGGTGCGCTGCTCGTGTGGGGGCCGGTCGACAGCACCCTGGCACGCTGGCTGCCCACGGCGACCGCTGTCGCCAGTCCGACGCCCACACTCACCCCGGCTCAGGTCGCCGCGCGCTTTGGCCCGCAGCTACAAGCCGCCACGGAGACAGGCGACTGGGAGCGCGCCCTCGACATCGTGCGCATTGTGCAAGGGGTGGACCCTGCCGGTGAACAGGTGCGGCGCTGGGCGTTTGACACGCACATGGAATACGGCCGTACCCTGGTCGACCGCGGCGACGTGGCTGCGGCGTTGGAGCAGTTCAATTCCGCGCTAGCAGTTGCCGCCGGCGATGCAGAGGCGACGCTGTGGCAAGAGGTGAGCCGCCTCTACCTCGCGGCAAGTGACGCCGATGTGACCGGAGACGGGGCTGCCGCCCTCGGCTACCTGCGCCAGGCGCACGATCGTTTGCCCGAGTACGGAGACGTGCACGTGCGGCTGGTAGACGCCTATCTTCAGCAGGGCGAAGCGGCGCTCGCCGCCGAGACCTGGGGCACGGCGATCCAGATCCTGTCGGAAGGACACGAGCGCCTGCCGGACGAGGAGCGCGTGACCGACCTGCTGGCGACGGCGTATGCCAGGCGGGCGGCGGCGTCGCAGGCACAGGGAGACCTCAAGGCGGAGCGGGCTGACCTGGAGGCGGTGCTTGCGCTGCGTCCCGACGATGAGCAGGCGCGTGCCCGGTACGAGCGCGTGATGTACATCCTGTTCCCACCCAAGCGGATCGAGGTCAACCTGACGACCCAGCGCTTTTACGCGTACGAAGGCGATACACTAATCTACAACTTTCCGACGTCGACGGGACTACCCGGTCGCGACACGGCAGCGGGACACTTTGAGGTGCTCGACAAGATCCCGATGGCGTATTCGAGCGTGTGGCGGCTCGACATGCCCTACTGGCTGGGAATCTATTACGTAGGCAACATCGAAAACGGCATCCACGCACTGCCAATTCGCCCCGATGGCACCCTGATGTGGGGTGGGCTGTTAGGCCAGCGGGCATCGTACGGGTGCGTGATTCTGAGCACGGAAGCAGCGAGGATGGTGTATGATTGGGCCGAAATCGGGACCAAGGTGCACATTCACTATTAGCGACAAACCTATGCAGCACGACGGAGGGGGATGAGCGATGACGATGGACGTGGGCCAGTTGACGCAGATGACAACGTGGCTGGACGAGGAGCATCGACGCGACAAGGCGGAGATGATCCGCCTGCAGCAAAAGATCGAGAGCCAGGAAGCGGAGCTGGTCGATCAGGCGCGCATGATCAAGGAATTGGAAGGGCGGCTGGTGGCCGTACAGGCGCAGCTTTTGCAGTTTAACCAGCTCGGCAGGGCGCTCGATCAGCTCAAGAGTGAAGTGGTGCAAATGATCGCAGGCTCTGACGAGCGTCGCCAGCAAGAAGCGCGCGAGGCGGAGAGGGTGCGCGCGATCGAGCGTGACAATGTGTCGCGCGCGGTGAACGAGATCCGGCGCGATCTCCAGCGGCTGCCACGCCTGCAGGAAGAGATCGATCTACGCAAAGCCGAGCAGGCACGCCTGGGCGAGGTGATTCTGAACATTCAGCAGAGCGTCAACTCGCTTACGCAGGACATCGACAACAAGGTACGCGGTCTGCCCTTCCTGGAAGAAGGCCGGCACCAGGATGCCAAGCGAATCGCCCTGCTGCAGCAAGAGTCGATCGAAGCGATGAAGAGGCTGGAGCAGCTCGGATCGCGCGTACAGATGATCGAGGACACCACGCACCGCCAGGAACGGGACACGGGCGAGGTCAAGGAGGTGGTCGGCCAGGTGCGCACGGGGCAGCGCGAGTTCATCGAAAAGCAGCTCCTGGAAAGCGAGCACGTAAAGCGCCAGGTGGCCGAATGGGCCGAGAGCATGGAGATGCAGATCAAAAAGGTCGACGACTTTGCGGCCCGCATCCAGGAGTTTGCGGAGCAGTTCCGGGAGGACCGGCAGGTGGTGGCGGGTGTCGAGCGCTTTCACGAGGCGATCCGGCGCGAGCAGACACAGGTGTCAGAGCTGCAGCGCCTGGGTGAGGAGCGCCAGAAGCGACAGCTCGAGCAGTGGGCCGAGGAGAATGAAAAGCGGTGGCGAAAGGAGCTGCTGCGCTGGGATCACCAGTGGGGTGAGCAGGGGAAACGCAATGCCCAGGTGGGCGAACGTTTTCTGGCCATCGAGGAGCGGCTGCGCAAGCACCGCATTGATATCGATGCTGCCTGGAAGTTCCTCGAGTCGCAAGTTACCTTCGAGAGCCAGGAGTCGCGGCGTTGGTTGGGTGAGATGACGCGCCTACTGGAGGAGCGGCCCAAGCACGACAAGTAATCGTGAAGGAGCACGCCGATCTCCCGCGCAGGGCAACAGGCAGCGTGGGAGGCGTGTCAGCCTTTTTTGAAACGGATCTGCAGGCTGGAGGCAGTGAATGCGCGTAATCGGGACGGCCGGACACGTTGACCACGGCAAGTCGACGTTGGTCCATGCCCTGACGGGAATCGATCCGGACCGGCTCAAGGAAGAAAAAGAGCGCGAGATGACGATCGATCTCGGCTTTGCGTGGCTCACGCTGCCTGGCGGTGAGCGCGTGGGGATCGTGGATGTGCCGGGGCACAAGGATTTTATCAAGAACATGCTCGCCGGGGTGGGGGGCATCGACGCGGCGCTCTTTGTCGTGGCCGCCGACGAGGGGGTGATGCCACAAACGCGCGAACACCTGGCGATTCTCGACCTGCTGCGAGTCCCGGGCGGCGTGATCGCGCTGACCAAGACCGACCTGGCAGAGGATGAGGATTGGATCGAGCTGGTGGAAGCGGACCTGCTCGACGAGCTCGAGGGCACGGTGCTGGAAGACGCGCCGGTCGTGCGCGTGTCGGCACGCAAGGGCCAGGGGATCGATGCATTGATCGGTGCACTGGAGGAATACCTGGCAGACAGGGCGCCACGGCGCGACGTTGGCCGGCCCCGCCTGCCGGTAGATCGCGTGTTCACGATCCCGGGATTTGGCACCGTGGTAACAGGCACGCTGAGCGAGGGGCGATTCCAGGCAGGGCAGGAGGTCGAGATCCAACCGGCCGGGTTGAAGGCGCGCATCCGTGGTCTGCAGACGCACAAGGAAAAGATCGACGAAGCAGTGCCCGGCAGCCGCGTGGCGATCAACTTGACCGGGGTGAGCACAGAGCAAGTGCAGCGCGGCCAGGTGGTTACCACGCCCGGCTGGCTAAAGCCGACGACGCTGGTGGACTGCCATCTGCGTTACTTGCCTGATGCACCGGCGCCGATGCGCCACAACACCGTGGTTTCCTTTTTCAGTGGAGCGGCCGAGTCGCTCGCCCGGGTGCGGCTGCTGGGCAAGAAGGTGATGGATCCGGGTGAGGAAGGGTGGGTGCAGCTTCGGCTTGAGGAACCGGTGGCACTGGTAAAAGGAGACCGCTACATCCTGAGGCAGCCGTCTCCCAGCATCACGATTGGCGGCGGCGTGGTCATTAACCCGTTCCCCGGCCGCCGCCACCGCCGCTTCCGGTCCGACGTGATCGAGGGATTGGAGACGCTGGCCCACGGCAGCCCTGACGAGATCCTGCAGCAGGACCTGGAGCGGCGGGAGCCTGCCGAGGTGCGAGAGCTGCTCAAGCGCACGAGCCTGTCGCGCGAGGTGGCCGTCGAGTCGCTGCGCACACTGGTCGGCGGGGGGCAGGTCCTGGTGCTCGACGAAGGGCTCGCCGGTGAGGTGCCCGACAGGATCCCGGAGGGGGCCTACGTGGTGACGAGATCGGGTTGGGGGGCGCTGCGCGAGCGGGTGGAAGGTCTGCTCGAAAGCTATCATCGCACCTATCCGCTGCGCGCGGGCATGCCGCGCGAGGAGGTCAAGAGCCGTCTGGCACGCTACTTTCGCGAGTTGAGCCCACGACTGTTCAACGAAGTGGTGGCGCGCGCCACGAGAGAGGGCTGGGTGGCACCGGCCGGCGGCGGCGAGCGCCTGCGCCTTGCTTCTCACCAGGTCGTGTTCACCCCGGCACAGGAAAAGGCCGTGGCGGCGCTGCTCGACCGTTTCCGGCAGTCGCCCTACACGGCACCATCGGTGAGCCAGGCGGAGGAAGCGGTGGGCAGCGATGTCTTCAGTGCGTTGATCGAGCAGGGCCAGCTTGTCAAGCTGAGCGAAGACGTGGTGCTGCTGCGGGAAACGTACGAAGAGATGCGTGATGCTGTGGTCCGTTATCTGCAAACCCACGATACGGGCATCACGGTGGCGCAGGTGCGTGACATGTTCGACACCAGTCGCAAGTACACGCTGGCGGTGCTGGGCTACATGGATGAGCAGCGGATCACGCGCCGGGTGGGGGATGAGCGAGTGTTACGTGGCGGAGGGGGAGGATGAAGCCGAGGATCGACGGCACAAGTTTTGGCTCTGTGACCATCGAGGGCACGACATTCGATCATGATGTGATCATTCGGCAGGATGGCACGGTCAAGAAGCGCAAGAAAAAGCTGTCCAGCGCGGTGTATGGCACGTCTCACGTGATCTCGCTCGACGAGGCGAGGCACGTTTACCAGGACGGCGCAGAGCGGCTCATCCTGGGAGCGGGACAGTATGGCCAGGTGGCGCTGTCGGACGAAGCAGCAGACTATCTGAAGGAAAGGCACTGCCAGGTGGACCTGATGCCGATGGGGGACGCGGTGCAGGCGTGGAACCAGGCCGAAGGGGCGGTGATCGGCCTGTTTCACGTTACGTGCTAGAACGAGCAGAGTGGAGAAAGGCAAAATGGCTGACGTGACGATTTATACCAAGCCGGGCTGCCCATACTGTGCAGCGGCGAAGGAAGACATGCAGCAGCGAGGAATCCACTACACCGAGCATAATGTCAAGGCTGACGCGCCGGCGCTGCAGCGCATGCTGGCACTGAATGGCAACCGGCGGCACGTGCCGACGATCGTGCAGGGCGACCGTGTCACGGTGGGGTTCGGTGGGTATTGAGGTGTGTGACGGCCGGCGTGACCGGCCGTGGAGCCCAAAAGGGCCGCCCCAGCCGGGCGGCCCTTTTGTGTGATCCTGTCCACCATGCCAGGCCGGGCACATGTCAGGCAACGATGGCGGTTAGCCGCGGTGCATGGTGCGACGCAACAGCAGCCACGCAAGAAGAAAGAGGGCGACGCCCATGGCAGCCAGGACGCCGATCCAGAGCGCGTTTACGATCTGGCCCCGAAGCATGATGTTCTG
>DATHUZ010000323.1:0-4697 GCA_035461725.1 Anaerolineae bacterium | reverse complement strand
ACCGTCTCGCCCGCTCCATTTTGCAGCTCGAGCGCGTCGCCCTCCACCCGGTAGCGCTCCACACTCGCCAGCGCGTCGAGATAGTCCGCCTCCTGCTGCATCACCGCCGCGTCCGCGCACGCCATCAGCGTGCTGGCGATCTCGGGCAGCGCCAGCTCGCCGTCCGGCGTCGCCACGTAGGGATCATTGTTCGCCCCGCCGCCATAGCTGTTGCACCCCGCCGACCCGCCCACGGTCCCGGCCTCGAACTCGAGCGTGACCCGGGTGCTCTCCAGCGCCGGCTGCCCACGCAGCGAGGTGAGCACCCAACTGGTGCCGGCGAGGGCTGGCTGGCCGGCGGGCGAGGTCGCCGCGGGCTCGCCTGTCGATCCCGGCGCAGGCGTTGGCCCGCAGCCGGCGAGCACCGCCGCGAGCAGCAGGGCTGCGGCAGCTACCACAAGCAGATTCCATTGTCGTTTCATAGTCGATCGTCCTTCCTTACGGCCGGATCTGATGCTCGTAGCCACCGAGGTGGCCGAACCGGCCCCCGGTCTCGAACGTGCCACACACCCTGGCCGGGCAAAACTCGTACTCGGGCACGGTGCTGCCGGTCGAGCACTCGCCCTGCACCTCGACGGCCGAGGCATCCTCGATCCAGATGGTTGGCTCACTGAGGTAGAGGATCCCGTCGCGGGTCACCGTCGACGCGCCGAGGGCACTCGCCTCGAACCCTGTCACATAGACGCCGGTGGTGCACAATTCGGTTCCACCATAGCGCGCCGGGTCGGCCACCAGGCCGGCGAACGGGACGTCGGCGGCGGTCGACTCGGTGCCGCTGCCCCCACCCCGTTCCAGGCCTGAATCACCGCAGGCCGCGATCAAGATCGCCAGGGCGAGCACGCGAAAAATCGGGGGAATATCAGTGTATCTCTGTGTAATCAAGGCCGTGGCGCGGCCATGAACGAGGCGAGCACGCCCTGGTACTCCTCTTCGGTCACAGGCGGGATCGCCGCGTAAAAGGCGTAGCGGCGCGCCCCGTCGTAAAAGACGGTCGTGCGCAGCAGCGTTTCCTGCGCCTCCATCCGCGACAGGATGGCATAGCGCAGCACCGTCACGCCGTCGAGCACGTCAACCGCCACCGGATCGACCAGGCTGTTAGCGGCCTCTGTCGCCGCCAGCTTGCGCGCGACTTCCGCCTCTATCCAGCGCTGGAGTTCCTCTTCGGTCACCGCTTCCGATTCGAACGTGATCGTCTTGCCCGTCACCGGCTCCTGGATGAAGCCGAGCTCCGTGTCCACCACGTCCCAGCCCGCCGGGATGGCGATCGACCACCCTTCCGGCGCGACGTAGCGCTCGCCGGCGAGTGGATCGGTCGTGCCGGCATCCGGTGCCGCGGGCGGCGCCTGGTCGAACAGCCCGGCTTCGACGTAATACCACACCCCGTCGCGCAGCGCGTGGAACCAGACCATCCGCTCGTTGCCCTGCGCGTTGAACATACTTGGCTCGCAGCACTCGTCGTGCACCACCTGGTCGTAGGTCTCGGGCAGCGTCTCACCGGCGTACGACATATAGACGGTATCGTCCTGCCGGTAAAAGTAGAACGGCTCGCCGCCAACCACGTGAAAGCCAAACACCGCGTCGTACCCCTCGCGCGCGCCCAGGTCCACACCGTCGACGATCACCTGGTCGTCCACCTCGAGTGCCCAGTGCTCTCCCCAACCGCTGAGCGAGCGCACCGGCATGTCCACGGTCATGGTCGCCCCACCTGAATAGACTGCCTCGCCGCCGCGCACCACCACGTAGGTCAGGTCGACCGCCGGCGTCACCTCGACCGCCACCATCTCGTCGCCGGCATAGACGGGCGGCAGGAAGGCGCTCGTGTCCGCCTGCCAGTTGTCCACCCACTCCTCGGTCACCAGCAGGTAGGGATGGCCCGAGTTGGGCGCGTTCTCCACCGCCATGACAAACTTGTCGCCCCCCGCGCTCACGGATGGCTGCCGGACATTCATCAGACCCGTCAGGAGCGGGTCCTCCTGGCCGGGCTTGTAGAGGTCAAAGAAGGTCTGCCCCCACTCGGCGTCGAAGCGGGGCTCGAGGCGGTAGCCAAACGGCGCCAGCACCTCGTTCGCCCGCGCTGCGCGCTGCTCGGGAGCCACGCCGCGCCACGCCTCACGCTGCGCCAGGATCTGGGGGTCGATCCGCTGCATGTATTCCAGGTGGGTCGGCTTGTCTTCCGCGTCGGCTACGATGGCATACTCTTCGACCACCAGGCCCGCCACGGCCTCGCCCTCTTCCAGCGCCTCTTGCGTGGGCTCTTCATCCGCGGGCTCCCCGTCGCCCACCTGCACCAGCCAGCCATAGTTCACGTCGCCAAACTCTTCCCAGCGCGCAAACATCGACAGCACATAGAGCCCGGGGTCGAGGGTCATCTCCACCTCAGTCTCGACCTGGAGCGGCGGCGCCACCTGCTCGCCGGCGCCCGGCGTCCAGGCGCGCCAGTCACGCTCTTCAAGAGGCGACGTGACGATCTCGTCTTCGCCGGTCACCGGTATCACGTTGAGCACGATTCCGGCGGGCGCCTCGATCGGCAGTTGAAAGCGCGCGGTAAACGACTCGGGCACGGGCAGCGCCTCTACCGGTGTGATGATGCCGATCGCGTCGGCGCACACGCCGACACCCTGCCCGAAAGCGCCCGGCGTCGTCCAGCAGTAGGTGCCGATGCCCGACTCTTGCCGGGCGCCGTCGACCAGGAGCAGTGCAGCCGGCGGCCGTTCGCCGCCGCCTGGCCCCGCCGGACCCTCCGCGAGGGACAGCTCGACGTCGTCGATAAAGTAGACGACCTCGGTCTCCCACACGACGCTGATCCCGGCGGCGATCCACGCCTGCCCGCCGGCGCCGCTGTTGAATGCCAGGTCGTACTCGTACAGCCGCCACCCCTCGGCCTGATCGGCCGGCTGCGCCGTGTCGAAATCTTGTTCGACGGAAGGCGCCTCGCTCCCCACGTACGCGGCCACCCGCGCGAGCGTGTTAAAGCTCTCCGACGGGCTCCAGAGCCAGAACGAAAGGTGCGCGTTCAGGTCGGTGTTCGCCGGCACCTTGAAGCTGCGCGCCAGCCAGATGATGCCGTCATCCTGGCTGCCGTCGAGCTCCAGCCGCACCGACCGGCGGCCGTTCACTGCCTGGTCGCCGCTGGCCTCGATGTCCCACGCCACGGGCCGGCCCGGATTGTTCGGGTCCTCCGGCACGTCGGCGCCCAGCTCCCACGCGCCGAGCCCATCCTCAAACCCGTCCCGAAACGAGAAGGGCAGCTCAACTTCCGTCGCCGGCTCGGCGGTCGCCGGTGCCTGTCCCGGCACGCACGCCGCCACGAGCAGCAGCACCAGGGCCATTCCCATCCACTTCCACGTGTCTTTCATCGACCCCCCACAGAGTAGGTCTCTACATTCTAGATTGAAATCTGTCCCGGTTCATCAGGATCACCGCCAGGGCAAACACGGCCAGCACGCCGGCGATCCAGGTGATCCAGAAGTCGAGCAGGCCCGGCAGGCCGGGCTCCTCCTCGAGCATCGCCTGGCGGTACTCCACCTCGTTCGCAAAGTCGTGGGCGGCGACGGGGTTATCCACCTCCCCGTCGACGAGCGTCACCGGCAGCAGCTCCAAGCCGGCGCGGTACCAGGCTCGGACGCGCAGCCGGTTGCCCTCGGCCTCGGCATCGACGTCGGCGATGTGGAAGGGCCCCACCCCCTCCTCGATCAGAGACATGGCGAGCGGCTTGAGCGGCAGCGCGGCGAGTGCCTTGCCCACCTCTTTTGCCCCACCCGCGCGCAGCGCGCGCTCGATCTGCTCCACCGGTGCCCCCAGCCCAACCGACATCGAGTCGTCGTGAAGGGTCATGGTCACCGCCTGCTCGGGATGCTCGATACTCCTGGCCGTGTAGGTGTACGTGTCACGCATGGTAACCCCCTCTCTTTCTGAGAATGACACACAATCTCTCCAGAAGAAGGATACCACACGGCACGTCCCCTGTCCATATATCGAGATATACCTGCCGGGTATAGATGCGGATACATTCGGGGGAGAGCATCAACCGGCAGCTACTCTCCCCCGTCTAGCACCCAATATCGAATATCTACTATCTCTTCTCAAACTTGGCCGCGTCCCAGGCGATGAGCGTCGTCAGGTAGGCCTCACCGGTCACGTCGGCCAGCGACACATAGTCCTCGTCCGTGCCCGCAAAGCGGTAGGTGCCGAGCGACACCCACTGGTTACTGTAGGCCGACTGGTCCACGATGCGGCGCGTATAGCCGCCGGCGTGCGACACCCAGTAGCGGGCCTGGGCCGTGGTGGTGAAGCGGTGCGGGATGTAGACAAACACCTCGTAGCGCCCGGCTTTCAGCTTCGGATACCAGCGCGCCCAGTTATAGTTGGGCCGGGCATAGTCATTGTTCTTGGTCCAGAGCAGGTCGCCGTCATACCCCTCCAGCCGCACGCGCTCCTTCCCCGGAACATCCGCCGCGAACGCCGGCCAGCGCTGCTGCGCATCGGCCACCATGCTCTCCGGCAAATCGCGAACGAATGGCGCATACGCCTCCTGCAACTCGATCACCACCCCCGTCTCAATGATGTGAACCGCCACCACCTCCGCGGCATCCCCGCCCGCACCTCCAGCTCCCCCCGCGCCCGCACCCGCATCCGGGTTCGGCCGCGATAGCCGCAGC
>DATHUZ010000322.1:0-2683 GCA_035461725.1 Anaerolineae bacterium | reverse complement strand
ATCGGGCGCGTGTTCATCAACGAAGGCGACAAGATCATCACCGGCCGTCCCACCTACCTCGGCGCCATCCAGGCGTGGAACGTCTATGCGCCCCACTACCTCACCGTGCCCCTCGACGACGACGGCATGCGCATGGACGAGCTCGAGCGCACGCTGGAAGAGAACCCGGGCGTCAAGTTCATCTACGTCCTGCCCAACTTTCACAACCCGGCAGGCACCACGCTGCCGCTCGACCGCCGCTACCGCCTGGTCGAGCTGGCCGCCAACCACGGCGCCTTTATCATCGAGGACGACCCCTACGGCGAGCTCCGCTTCGAGGGTGAGGACATCACCCCCATCTGCGCGCTCCACAAAGAGAACGTCATCTACCTCAGCACCTTCTCCAAGACCCTGGCCCCCGGGCTGCGGCTCGGCTGGATCGTGGCCCCCGAACAGGTGATCGCCCGCTTTGTCCAGGCCAAGCAGGGCTGTGACCTGAACACGAGCGCCCTCGTCCAATACCTGGCCTACGACATCTGCCAGCGCGGCCTGCTCCGCGCCCACGTGCGCAAGATCCGCGACTGCTACCGCGAGCGCCGCGACGCCATGCTCCGCGCCATGGAAGAGCACTTTCCCCCGGAGGCGAGCTGGACGCGCCCGCAGGGCGGCCTCTTTCTCTGGGCGCGCGTGCCCGAATACCTCGACACCGAAGAGCTGCTGAAGGTGGCGGTCGAAGAAAAGGTCGCCTTTGTGCCCGGCATGGCCTTCTACCCGCCGGGGGTGGACGATGGGCGCTGCTGCATGCGCCTCAACTTTTCCTACTGCGCCCCCGACGTCATCGAAGAGGGGATCAAGCGCCTGGGCCGCGCCATCAAGCGCCAGATGGAGCTCGTCAAGGCCGACAAATCCGCGGCCGTTCCCGAGCCGGTGGCGGCCTAGAGAATGGCGGAAAGGGTGGTCGAAACGTCGCTGCGGGTGCGGTATGCTGAGACCGACGCCATGGGTGTGGTGTATCACGCCAACTATCTCGTCTGGTTTGAGGTCGGCCGGGGCGAGTACCTGCGCGCGCTCGACCAGACGTACGACGCGTGGGAGAGAGAGGGCTATCTGCTGCCCGTCGTCGAGGCGTACGCGCGTTACCAGGCCCCTGCCCGCTACGGCGACAGCGTCGTAGTGCGCACCTGGGTGGAAAGGGTGCGCAGCCGCAGCCTGACCCTGGCGTACGAGGTCATCGATGCCGGCACGCGCCAGCTCCTCGCCAGCGGCTGGACGCGCCACCTGTGCACCGGCCACGACGGGCAGGTGCGCCGCCTGCCGCAAGCACTCTTGAACGATGGAGGCGCCCCGTGATCCAGATCGAACCGGTCGCCAGGGGCGGCCAGGTCATCAAGCTGCGCGTCGCGCGTGGCCTTTTCGGGCGGCCCGCCTACTTTACCGCCGCCTACTGGGTCGACGGCCTCTTGATCGACACCGGCTGCGCCCACACCGCGCGCCAGCTCGTCGCCGCCGTCAAGGGCTGGCGGGTGGAGCGCGTGGTCAACACCCACAGCCACGAGGACCACATCGGCGCCAACGCGCCCATCCAGGAAACGTTCGGCTGCCCCGTCCAGGCGCACCCGGAGGCGCTGCCCATCCTGGCCAATCCCCGCCTGCAGCGCCTCCAGCCCTACCGCCGCCTCTTCTGGGGTTGGCCTCGCCCCTGCACCGCCGGGCCGCTCGACGAGTGGGTGGAAACGCCCCACTACCGCCTGCAGGTCATCCCGACCCCGGGCCACAGCTCCGATCACGTCTGCTTTTTCGAGCCCGACAGGGGCTGGCTCTTTTCCGGCGACGCCTACATCGGCGGGCGTGACCGGGCGCTGCGGGCCGGCTATGACATCCACGACGTCATCGCCTCGCTGAAAAAACTCGCCGCGCTGCCCGTAGAGACGATCTTTGCCGGGAGCGGCAGCGTCCACGACGATGCCAGGCAGCTCCTGCGCGACAAGGTCGAGTACCTGGAAGAGCTGGGCGCGCGCATCCGCACCCTGCACGACCAGGGTCTGTCCCGCCGCCGCATGCGCCGCCAGTTGTTCGGGCGCGAGCTGCCGATCGCCTACGTCACCCTGGGCCACTTTTCGAGCCGGCACCTCGTCGACTCGTACCTCGCCCCGGCCGGCGACCTTCCCGCTCAAGACCCGTCCGGGTTTATGTAAAATCTTGTCGAACGCGCGCTTGACAATTCTGCAACTCTTTTGTATACTTACGCCGTCCCCGTAATAGAGTGCACAAATGGCGAGCAGCAATAGGCGAGGTTTGAACAAAGGAGGAGGAGCAAGATGGAGAAACCGTGGCTGAAAGAGTATGATCAAGGGGTACCGCACACGATCGACTACCCCAACGTGCCGATCCACCAGTTTCTCATCGATTCGGCGCGCAAGTACCCGGACCGGCCGGCCCTCGTGTATGGCAACGTGGTCGAGCCGCTGGGCAACCGCCTGATGGACACGACCATGTCCTACAAGCGCCTGCTGGAGCTGTCCAGGCGGTTCGCGGCCGCCCTCCAAAAACTGGGGGTGAAAAAGGGCGACCGCGTGGCCGTCCACCTGCCGAACTGCCCCCAGTTCCCGATCGCGTATTATGGCGCGTCGATGGCCGGCGCCATCATCGTGCCGACCAACCCTGTCTATGTGCCGCGCGAGATCAAGCACCAGTTCAACGACTC
>DATHUZ010000321.1:0-2227 GCA_035461725.1 Anaerolineae bacterium | reverse complement strand
CGTGTTCGAAGAAAAGGGCGGCTTTGACGTGATGATCGGCAATCCACCCTACGGCGCGAGCGTGGCGAGGCGCGACTGGGCCGAGATCAAGACCAGGTACGTCGGCGCCTCGCGCGCCAGGAACTCGGCGGCGGCCTTTCTGGCCCTGCCCTTCGAGTGCGTGCACGAGCGCGGGGTGGCGTGCCAGATCGTGCCCAAGTCGGTCACCTTTTCGGCGGGATGGAGCGCCACGCGCCGGCTGATCTGGGAGACGGGGTCGCTGGTCGGCTCGGCCGACGTCAGCCAGGCGTTCGAAGGCGTGCTGCTGGAGCAAGAGGTGCTGATCTACCGCGTGAGGCCGGGGCAGGAGACGAGGCCACGCGGCTGGGCACTGCGAGGCGAGGCCTTTGTTGAGACCCACCGCGTGCCGCTGACCACCCTGAAGCGGCACGACACGATCATGAACCACCTGCCGCCGGCGGCGGGGGCGCTGGTGGAACGGCTGGCGGAGGAATGCCAGCCGCTGGAGCTGCACACGCTGACGCGCCGTGGGGCGGGCTGGCAGGCGCTGATTGTGGACGAGGATCTCCCTCACCCCCAGCCCCGCCGCTGTCGCTTCCAAGTCTCCCAGGGGGAGAGGGGAGCGTTGGGACATCTGGTGCCGGTGCTGCGGGGACGGGACGTGCGCCAGTTTGGCCTGGCACGGGCGCTGCCGCGCATCGCCGTCGACGCGGGCATGGCCGGCAGGCTGGGCGCGATGGCGATGCCCAAGATCGTGTCGCAGAACATTATCGCGCACATCACGCAGCCGTACGACACGCTGGTGGCCATCTCGGCGCTCGACAGGGCAGGCCTGGCCGCGCTCGACACGGTGAACATGACGATCCCGCGCCGGCAATGCCCCTTCCCACTCGAGTTCCTCGTCGCCCTGCTCAACAGCTCGTTCGCACGCTGGTACTTTTACTTTGTGATCTATAACCGGGCGGTGCGGACGATGCACTTTGACGCGCCATACGCCGGCAAGCTGCCCGTGCCCGCGGCAGCAGGCGGCGAGATCGACACGGTGTGCTCGCTGGCGGAGGAGCTGGCGCGCGTGCAAGAGGGAGAGGAGACCAAGTACTTTTTGCACGGCCAGCACCCGGCGTACGACGCCCTCGACGGGGCCATCTTTCGCCTGTACGGGCTGAGCGATGAGGAGATCCGGCTGGTGCTGCGGGAGAAGGATTGAGAGCTGGGAAATGGACGAGGATTTCTGGAAGGAGCGGTACCAGGACAGGTGGGGGGCGGCCTCGCAGCGCGAGGTGATGGTGGCGCGGCTGCTGGAAGAGGAGGTGGGGTGCACGGTGGCCGCGGGGCCGGGGCTGGGCGCGGGCAGTGCCGAGTACCTGCCCGGCGCGGCGCACAGGCACGGGGCCGAGCGGGGCGGCGCGGACCTGCACGTGGTCGGGACAAACGTCTATGTGGAGGTGACCGGCCCGCTGGCGGCGAGCGTGGGGCCCGAGGCCGACCTCTGGATCCGGCCTGACAAGATCGAGTCGGCGCTGGCCCACCCGGAGCGCGACCACTGGATCGTCCACGCCCTGCACGACAACCAGACCCTGCGGGTCATCCACCTCGACGCAGGCTTTGAGCGTGCCCACCAGAACGGGCGATTCGAGCTGGTGACGCCGACGATCCAGGGTGTGCAGGAGCGCTACGTGGCGGTACCGGCGCGGAGCGGCTACGTGGAACCGATCGGCATCCTCGTCGACCACCTACGGCGCGGGCTGCGCGAATCCGGCGCGCCGGCAGAAGGGCACGCCGAGCCGGCGAGTCCGCCCCCTTCCGGACCGCTCAGGCGCCCGGCGCCACCGCCTCTACCCCAGCCCCCCCCCGTGCGCCGGGAAGAGGGTGAGCCCGGCGAGCTGTCAGCCTGCCCGGTGTGCGGGTCGACGCGGGTGGCGCAGATCGTGTACGGCAACATCCGGGTGACGGAAGAGGTGAAGCGGGCGATGGACGCGGGGCTGGTCGAGTTTGGCGGGCTGGGCGAGTATGAGGGTATGCCGACACGGCGGTGTCTGGCCTGCAAACAGATGTTTGGCCGCTGGGTGAGAGGCGTGAACGATGGCCACGATTGAGGAATTGCAGAAACTCACGGAACCTTGATCACCCGCCCCGTACCCGACAGCACCTTTAGCTCCGGCCGGCCGATCCGCTCGTGCTCCACGATGGGCCGGAACGCCATGCCCTGCACGATCCGCTCCACGTG
>DATHUZ010000320.1:0-6169 GCA_035461725.1 Anaerolineae bacterium | reverse complement strand
ATAGCGCACTTGAGATTTACTCATTTGCTCATTGGGGAGGAATGATGGACCGGCAGAGGAAGGAAGCGCGGCGCGTGCTGGAGGATCGTTACGAGATCCGGCTGGCGGGCGAAGGTGGGCAGGGCATGATCCTGGCAGGCGTGATCCTGGCCGAGGCGGCGGCCGTGCACGACGGTCTGAACGCCGTCCAGACGCAGAACTATGGACCGGAAGCGCGGGGTGGGGCCAGTGCGTCCGAGGTGATCCTGGCGCGCGGCGAGATCGATTTTCCGAAGGTGATGCTGGCAGACTGCCTGCTGTGCATGAGCCAGGAGGCATGCGACAAGTTCTACGGCCAGGTGAAGGATGACGGCTGGATCATTGTCGACAGCGACAACGTCAGCCGCGTGCCGACGCACCGCGCCGTGACCGTGCCCATTTCGCAGATCGCGGAAGAAGCCACCGGCCGGCGGATCACGGCCAGCATTGTCGGCCTGGGCCTGATCGCCGGCCTGACCGGGGTGGTGGGCCGCGAGGCGCTGGAAAAGGCGATGGTCGAGCGGGTGCCGTCGGGCACCGAGGAGATGAACCTGAGGGCGATGGCTGCCGGGTACGACGAAGCGGAGCGACTCAGCCGGCAGATGGGTGAGCTTGCGGTCGCCTGAGGTTGCCAGGTACTAGATATTGGATATTGTGCCCGCTTTGGCCAGCTCGCCGTGTGGATAGAGGCAGAGCTTGCAGGCGTCGAGGTCAAAGAGCGCGGTGCACAGGGTCGTCGTCGGGTTTTCGCCGGTGGCGGTGCGATAGATCGGGTATTGCTGGTTGGCACGATCGCCAAGGATCGCCAGCACGTCGCTTGCGGAGTTTGGCGGCGTGGCCGCAATGATCTCCAGCGCTCGTTCCAGCCGGGCGCGGCTCGACGCCCCGACGTTCTGCCGAATGTCCGCCAGCTCACGATAGTGGTTGGTGTGAAAGTAGCTGCCGTGCACCTCGCGCACGGCGGCCCGGCCGGGCGCGGCCTCGACGTACACGATCCGGCGCTCGTGGATCGACCCGATCGTGTAGCCAAAGCCCGACGCGCGCCCTGACACCGTGACGCGGCGGAGTGCGTCGTCCTGCGACGTGGCGTCGAGCAGCGAGCGGGCGATGAGGTGGCGCGCGAGCCCGATGCCTACCGGCTGTGGCTCCAGGCTATCGACGGAAAAGCAGATGCCGGCCCGGTTGCACCCGAGGGCGTTGCCGCATAAAAAGCCGGGGTAGGATAGGGCGGTAAAGCCGGGGAGATTCCCCCTGTCCCTGGGGTCGCCGGCGATGCGCACGTGCACAACGTACATTCCCTCCTGCCAGAGCGCGCCTCCATCCTCGTTGTGCCCGATCAGCGCGGCTTGTGGCGTGAGCACGGCGCAGTCGGAGCAGCCGGCCCCCGCGTCCGGTGCTGGAGCGGCCGCATCCTGCTCGAGGTAGGCGGCGTACTCGCCGCGCAGGTTGGCCAGGAAGAGGTGCTCGAATGGGATCTCGGCGCCGTACGCCATGCCCTCCAGCTCGTGGATGTACTCGGGATAACGCTCGCGGTTGATCTGGAGCAGTTGTGCATAGTGGGCCTGGCCCTCGGGTGTGTGGTGGTAGGGCAGCACCCTGTCGTGCAAAAAGGTATACGCCGCGAACGCCGCCCCGATCTCGGCGCCAAAGCGCCGTCCGATCGCCACTCCGACCTCATAGTGCCTGCCTTCCACCTCGAAACATGGTATTGCCGTCATTCACGCCTCCCTCGAGATCGTATTGTACCAGAGCCTGGCCAACCTTTCAATCTACGGGGCGGCGATGGGCCCGCCGTAGTGGTGCGACGCACGAACGCCTGGTGCGTCGCACCGGTACACGTCTGCTACGGATAAGCGCGCACCACGAGCGGCAGGTAGACGGTGAATCCTGACACCTGGACGACCGCCTGGCTGTACACAGGATTCAGGCGGCTGGGCGCCGTGATCATGGCGGTGTTGGTGATCGAGGTGCCGGGTGCGACGTGCGGCTGCACCTGCACCACCAGGCCCACGGTCCCGGTGCCGTCGGCAGGCACGTTGCCCAGGTACCACCACACGGTATTCCCCTGCAGGCTGCACGTGTTGCCACCTGTACACGACACGTAGGTTGTGTTCGCGGGCACCTGGTCCCCGACGCGCGCCGTCTGCACGGGCCAGGGGTTGGTGTTCGTATAGCGCAAGGAATAGGTGATCTGCCCTCCGGCGGCCACCTCGGTCGCGTCGGCCGCCTTGTCTAGCGCCAGTCCGGTGCCGAGCACCAGGTAGACCTTGCCCACGTCCGGCGAGTCGACGTCGCGGTCGTATTCGAGTGCACCGACGAGCAGGTCGGCAAAGCCATCTCCGTTCACGTCGCCGCCACCGGCGAGGCCGGTGCCTGCCTGATCGTCAAATGCCTCCCCCGGCAGGGCCATGACGTCTCGTGCTGTACCGGCGGTGGCGAGGTCGACGTTCACCTGCCAGCTATCAGGGCGGCCCAGGACCAGGTAGGCCGCGCCGGTGTCGGTCAGGACGTCCGTCGCGTCGGCGTAGCAGGCCCCAATGAGCAAGTCGTCGTACCCATCGCGGTTGACGTCGCCCGGCCCCGCGGCAGCGCAGCCCACCTTGTCGCCGTCATTGGCGCCGGTAAAGGATGCATCGGCGTTCGCCAGGTCAAAGTCGGGACCCCAGTCGGCGGCTGCACGTCCCAGGATCAGATAGGCTTTGCCACGGTTGTTTCCCGCGGCGTTGACGTACTGGCTGGCGACGAGCATATCGTCGAGCCCATCGCGATTGACGTCGCCTGCACCCGCCACTGTTGCATCAGTGCCCTCGAGGTTGAGGCTGGCGTCGGCGGCATTGGCCAGGTCAAAGCCATGACCCCAGTCGGCGGCTCCTTTGCCCAACACGAGGTAGGCACGATCGAGCCAGGATCCGATCAGCACGTCATCGTACCCATCGCCATTTACGTCACCGGCGCCCGCCACGGACACGTCGTAAGCAAAGGTGTTGCCCAGTAGCAGGAAGGAGGCATCCGCGACGGACGGGCTGGCATCGCGCCCCCAGTCAGGGCTTGCACTTCCAAGAAAGAGATAGACGTAAGTGTCGTATCCACCGGCGGCCGCCTCAGGATGGGCGGCCAAGATCAAGTCGTCATATCCGTCGCCGTTGACGTCGCCCGCACCGGCGAGGGCGTGGCCCAGGTTGGCATCCACCGTTTCCCCGACGAAGGATGCGTCCGAATTGGCAACGTCGAACGCGTCCCCCCAGTCCGCTGCCTCTCGTCCCAGGAACAGATGGGCGCGGCCCGCCTTGGTGAGGCCGCCCGGCGCGTCATAGCCGTCGGCGCCGATCAGGAAATCGTCGTAACCGTCGCCGTTGACGTCGCCGGCGCCGGCGACGTCGTGCCCGGCATGATCCTGGTAGCTGGCGCCGCCGAACGAGGCATCTGCCTGGCTCACGGGCACGTCGCTGCCCCAGCCGGCGGCCGGTGTGCCCAGAAAGAGGTAGGCCCCCCCGCCGGTGTTCGCAATCAGGTCGGCCCCACGCGCCCCGACGAGGAAATCGTCATAGCCGTCGGCGTTCACATCGCCCACGATGGCGACGGATTCGCCGGCACGATCGTAATCGTTCACTCCGGCAAAGGTCGCATTGGCATAGTCGGCGAGCGGCATGACCCAGGCTGTCGTGCACAGGGCAACCGCGAGCAGCGCCAGGCTGACCATCAAGAAACGGATCTGTCTTGGCTTCACTTGTTCACCCCCTTGGAACAATGTCGTGCAGAAATGGATAGCCTATTTGCCGACGACAAAGATCGGGGGCACCGGGGGGGCGCGGTCGCGATGGGCCCGGGCGGGGGGCACTGCCCGGGTCCTGGACCCGGTGCATTGGCCGTTGGGTGCCACGCTATGCCGGTGCCGCATGAGCAACTCCAGTTGTGGCGAGTCCACAACGTCAGAGGCGTACGCGCCAGAGAGGCGTACGCGCCAGAGAGGCGCGCGCCCGTCGTGTGCCTGAACAGCACGCAGGAACCTCGCGGCCGGCAGCCCGGCCAGACCCAGTATACCAGCGATCGTTTTTTTTGTCCAGGCACAAATTCTTGACACAAGACCCGGCAGGGTATAGAATCGACGCTGCGCGGCGGTCGCCGGTTTTAAGCTCTCCTTAAGGTCGCCTTGAGGGGGCGATAAGGACGGCAGTGCGCGGGTGTGATATGTTTGAGGAGTGGAAGCAGGTGGATTTGCGGCGATTATGAAACGGATTCTGATCGTGGATGACGACGCCCTGATGCGGCGCAGCCTGGCCTTTAACCTGGAGCAGGCCGGCTACCGCACGGTAACGGCAGCGGATGCCGAGAGCGCCCTTGACCTGGCCCGGCGCGACCCGCCCGACCTGGTGCTGCTCGACATCGGCTTGCCGGGGATGGATGGCCTCGACGCCCTGCGCGAGTTCCGTGCCCGTGTCGACGTGCCGGTCATCTTTGTCACCGCCCGCCGCCGGGAGCTGGACGAGGCACTCGGCCTCGAGCTGGGGGCCGACGATTACGTGACCAAGCCGTTCGATCTCGGCGTGCTCCTGGCACGCATCAAGGCCGTGCTGCGCCGCGTCGAGCGCGGGGCGCCGGCAGCTCCGCCGGGCAGGGTCGAGGCAGGCGACCTGGTGGTGGATCCGGGCGCGCACGTGGCTACGCTGCGCGGCGAGGAGCTGAGCCTGGCACCGCGCGAGTTCGCGCTGCTTCACGCCCTGGCCCTGCAGGCGGGGAAGGTGGTGCCAACCGATGACCTGCTGGCCCAGGTGTGGGGCGCCGAGTACGCCGGAGAGCCCCAGGTGGTGTACGTTCACATCCGGTGGCTGCGTGAAAAGATCGAAGCCGATCCGCAGAACCCAGAGCGGATCGTCACGGTGCGTGGTGTGGGCTACAAGCTCGAGCCGCGCACCAGGGAGGTGCCGGAGTGATGCGCACCCTGCGCACCCGCCTGATCGTCAGCCACGTGCTGCCGCTGCTGCTCATCGTGCCCCTGGTCGGCGTCGCCCTGCTCTACATCGTCGAGACGCAGGTGATCCTGACCGATCTGTCGGAAGAGCTGGCACAGCACGCCATGTTGAGCGCCGACCTGGCCAATGACCGGCCGGTGCTGTGGAGCAATACCGCCGAGGCCCAGCAGTTTGTGGCGTGGTACGCAGTCCGCTCCCGGTCGCACGTCATGCTGCTCGACCCGCATGGCAACGTGCTCGCCTCCAGCGATACGCGCCACCCCACCAGGGTTGGCTACCAGCCATCCGAGGTGGGGGCTGAGCCCCAGGTGCAAATCACCTACACCTGGCAGACGGAGGCCGAGCTCGTACGTGTCATCATCCCCGTCGTCGGTCCCGACCGCGAGGTGATCGGGATGATCCGCCTGTCGCGCTACCTGGGCGACGTCGGTGGCCAGCTCGTGCGCCTGCGCTACCTGATTGCCGCCGCGCTCGTCGGCGAGCTGCTGCTGGCGATCGCACTGGCCGTGGTGCTGGCGCTCAACCTCGGCCGCTCGCTCCGGCGCGTGACCGACGCCGTGTATGGTGTCAGCCGTGGTCAGGAGTGGCAGACGCTGCCGGAGGAAGGGCCAGAAGAGATCCGCACGCTGCTGCACGCCTTTAACACCCTCGTCGAGCGCCTGCGCCTGACCGACGAGTCGCGCCGCCGGCTGCTGGCCAACCTGGTGCACGAGCTGGGGCGGCCGCTGGGTGCCGTCCAGTCAGCATTGCAGGCCCTGCTCAACGGCGCCGAAGAGGATCCCGCGCTGCGCCGCGAGCTGCTGGAGGGGATGGACGACCAGGTGCACCGCCTGCGTCCCCTGCTCGACAGCCTGACCGACCTGTACGACCAGGTGCTGGGCACGCTGGAGCTGAACCGGCGCCCGACCGCCCTGGCCGAGTGGCTGCCGCGCACGGTCGTGCCGTGGCGCGCCGCGGCGGATGAAAAGGGCCTGGCCTGGGAGATGGACGTCCCGGGCGACCTGCCTGTGCTCGACGTCGATCCCGACCGCCTCGCCCAGGTGGTCGGCAACCTGGTGAGCAACGCCGTCAAGTACACGCCGCAGGGCGGCACGGTGTCGGTTGCCGCGCGCCCGGTGGGTGAAGTGGGCGGGGTGCCGACCGGTGTCGAGATCGCCGTGGCCGACACGGGCATCGGCATC
>DATHUZ010000319.1:0-4706 GCA_035461725.1 Anaerolineae bacterium | reverse complement strand
GACGGAGAGGGGCGGACGCTCGCGCTGCTGCTGCCTGTACAGCACACGGTGCTTGACAGCACCTGGCTGAATGGCCTGCTCAGGCCACTGACCACCCGGTCGGTGGTGTATGGCAGTGTGTTGTGCGCGCCTGGCGCAGAGGGGCGAGAGGCGCTCGCGCTGCTGTTGCAGAGCTATACGCAGGAGGTAGACTCGGCGATCCTCTTTACCGAGCTGCGCAACCTGGTGGATCTTGCCGATCTACAGCCTGTGTTGGGAGAGTTTGGCTTCGAGTACCAAGACCACCTCAACTTTCTGATCGACCTCGATCGCCCGACGGACGAGATCATGGCGGATGTGAGCAACCGGACGCGCAAGCGGATCCGGAGCGGAATGAGAAAGGGAGACGTCGAGATCGAAGAGCTGCACGACGAGGCAGGGGTGCGCGAGTGTTACGGCCTGCTCGAAAAAACGTATGGCCTGGCCCAGGTGCCACTGTCGGACTATTCTCTGTTCAAGGCGGCTTTCGACGTGCTGCACCCGAAAGGGATGGCTCGATTTTTCCTGGCACGCGTGGAAGGACAGCCTGCCGCGACGTCGATCGACCTGATGTACAAGGACGTCGCCTTTGGCTGGTACGGCGGCACCGATAGGGAGTACAGTTCGTACGTGCCCAACGAGCTGTTGTCGTGGCACGTGATCAACTGGAGCGCCGAACATGGCTACAAGGTCTATGACTGGGGCGGCGCGGGCAAGCCGGACGAGGAGTATGGGCCGCGCGATTTCAAGGCCAAGTTCGGGGGCCAGCTCGTCTCTTTCGGCCGCAACGTGTGCGTGCATGCCCCAATGCGGCTGCGCGCGAGTGAGATCGGATACAATACGCTGAGGCAGTTGGGCGTGCTGACGTGACAGGAGATGAGGGTTGGAAGATTGGAAGGCGGGAAGGTGGGGGGCGCCCTGTGCCACCTTCCAACTTTCCAGCCTTCCAGCCTTGGGAGCAGGCTATGAGCGAAGCAACAAAAGATCATCCTTCAGGCGAACATCGTGTCCCTGCCGTGGTGACACCGCTCGACGAGCACATGGGGCTCGACATCGCGCGCGCGCTTGGAAAGCGGGGCATCCCCGTGTACGGGGTCGATTCGGATCGGAGCACGCCGGGCCGGCACTCCAGGTACGTGCGCTTTGTGCACGGCCCCGATCCCCACGAGGGAGAAACCGAGTTCGTCCATTTCCTGCAGGAGCTGGGTGGGCAATTGGGGGAGAGAGCGGTGCTCTATCCCCTGAGCGACCGCCACGTCCTGATCGTATCGCGCCATCGCGCCGCGCTGCAAGAGTTTTACGAGTTTGTCATGCCTGACCACGAGATGATGGAGCGGCTGACAACCAAGGATGGCTTGCAGTCTGTCGCCCTGGAGACAGGGATCCGTTCGCCCCAGACGCTACACGTGCTGGACAATGCGCGAGGGTACTCGGGGAACACGATCGTTGACATCGCCGAGCGGGTCACTTACCCGGTGATCCTGAAGCCGGTCGAGAGCACGTACTGGCACAAGCCCGAGATTGCCAGCCAGTTGCGCCGAGGCTTGCTCAGCGGGAGGGCGAAGGTGGTGCGCTGTGAGACGGCGGCCGAGCTTGAACAGGCCTACAACCGGATTGCAGTGCACGACAACCGCCTGGTGGTGCAGGAGGTCGTTCCCGGCGAGGATGACCGCCTGGTCTACTTTAGCTTCTACTTTGACCGAAAGTCGAAACCGCTGGGCATATTCGCCGGCCGCAAGCACCGCGTGATCCCGACCGGATTTGGATCGGCAAGCTATGTGCGGAGCTTTTACGACGAGGAGCTCAAGAACACGGCATTCCGATTTCTCCAGTCGGTGGGCTACCAGGGGCTGGGCGGGCTGGAGTTCAAACGCGATCCGAGGAGCGGTGAATACCAGTTGATCGAGTTCAACACGCGCTTTGGGATGTGGGACGGGCTGGGTGCCCGGTGTGGGGTGGACCTGGCCTACATCGCCTACCGCGACGCGCTGCGTCTCCCTGTTGAACAGGTGTGTGATTATCGCGAGGGCGTGATCTGGGTTGACTGGCAGCGCGACCTGCGCGCAGCCATCGAGTACCGGCGCAAGGGCGAGCTGACGTTTGGAGAGTGGCTGCGCTCGCTGCGCGGTGAAAAGATGTGGGCGATCTATTCAAGAGATGACTGGCGACCGGGCGTGGCGTTTACGGTGGGCCTGGGAAAGACATTGTGGCACCGGCTCAGAGGAAAGGGGGGCACGCACTGATGCCGAATCTATGGACTTTGAACACACCGGCACGCTTCTGGCAGAGTGGTGCCTCCCGGACGGATGCGCAGTGGGACCAGGCAGTGCAGCGCGCACTGCCAGTTTTGGGGTTGCCCGATGAGCCGCGGGACGTCGAAGAGCTGCTGGCGCTCACCCTGGGCGAGGGGCGGCTGGGTGACGAGCGCTGGCGCCTTGGCCCTGCCAAGCAGGCTTATTACATGCTCAAGCCACTGTTGCCGCGGGCGCTGACGCGCACGATGCGGCGGATATATGGAAGGCTGGAAGGCTGGAAGGGTGGAAGGGTGGAAGGCGCGCCCCAATCTTCCGATCGTCCAACCTTCCAATCTTCCAATCTCCATTGGCCGGCGGACACGCGCTATGCCGAGTTTCAGTGGGAGGTGATGCGCCAGTTAGTGAGCCTGAGCGGGGAAGAGGCGCTGCCCTTTACGCACTTTTGGCCCGACGCCCCAGGGGGACTGGGGTACGGGAGCCAGTATGCGTTGGTGCTGACGCACGATGTGGAGACGGCCGAGGGCCTGGCATTCGCGCGCCAGGTTGCCGACCTGGACGAGTCGTTCGGCTTTCGGTCTTCTTTTAACCTGGTGCCCGAGCGCTATCCGCTCGACTATGAGCTGATCGACGAGCTGCGGGCGCGCGGGTTCGAGATCGGCGTGCACGGGCTGAAACACGACGGCAAGCTCTTTCGTTCGCGCGCCGAGTTCGAGCGCCGCGCGGAGCGGATCAACCACTACCTGCGCGAGTTCGATGCCGTCGGGTTTCGCGCGCCGCTGACACACCGTCACGCTGAGTGGATGCAGGCGCTCGAGATCGAGTACGACCTGTCGTTCTTTGACACCGACCCGTACGAGCCGATGCCAGGCGGAACGATGAGCCTGTGGCCGTTCATGCTCGGCCGGTTCGTCGAGCTGCCCTACACGCTCGTCCAGGATTACGTGCTGACCGCGGTTTTGCAAGAGACGACGCCGCGTTTGTGGCTGGACAAGGTCGACGTCATCGAAAAGTATCACGGCATGGCGCTGCTCAACAGCCACCCGGACTATATGATGGATGGTGCCGGGCTGGCGATTTATCGCGATTTCTTGTACGAGATGAAAGAGCGGGGTGGGTTCTGGCACGCGCTGCCGCGCGACGTAGCTCAATGGTGGCGTGCGCGCCTGTCTCCCGGCGCGGCCCCTCAGCCGCCCGATACGCTGCGGGTCGAGGCGTGGTTCGGCGCCGACGGTATTACGATCGACTGCGGAGAAGTGAAAGACGTGGTCCCTGAGGTACAGGGGTCCGCCCCTGAGGTACAGGGGTCCGCCCCTGAGGTACAGGAGAGGGCAGAGCGATTGCCGGCGGCACTGACTGTCGAGGAGTCTTCCAGGCGCCTGATGGGGGACCTGCCGTGACCCTGGAGCTGAAACGGATCGACACCGACTATGCAGCCCAGCAGCAAAGGATCAAGGCGCGCTGTTACCACCCCAGTGGGATCGTCTCTGACTTTACCGAGGCGGACGTGGAGCAGTCGATCGCCGGCCGTTTTGAAGAACAGGTGCGCGATTTTCCAGAGCACGTGGCGGTCAAGACGACGGAGCAAGAGATCTCGTACGAGGGGCTGAACCGGCTGGCGAACCGGGTGGCACGCCTGGTGTTGGCCTCGGGCGCACTGGAGGCGCACGCGTGCTGCGGGCCCGAGTCGCTGCTCACCACCCCGGCATTGCCCGAGGCGGTCCGAGGGGACTCGGATTCGGGTCGGCCGGAGGGAGAGAGCCGGCCTGACGAGGCTGCCCCCGGCGCGGAGCCGGTGGCGCTGCTGATCGAGGACGACATCCTGATGATCGCAAGCATGCTCGGCGTGCTCAAGGCGGGGCAGATCATGATGCCGCTGGATGCGTCGATGCCCGGTGCCCGGCTGGGGGAGATGGTGCACGACGCCGGGGTGAGCCTGATCCTCGCCTCTGGCGATCACCTATCGCTGGCGCGCGAGATCGCGGGCAGCCGCTACAGGGTGGTCAATCTCGACAGGCCGCTCGACGGGATCCCCGGCACCGATCCCGGCCTTTCGATTGCGCCGGGCACGCCGGCGTATATCATGTACACGTCGGGATCCACGGGCCGGCCCAAGGGGATCGTCCACTCGCACAGGAACGTGCTGCACAACGTCATGAACTATACGCACAACCTGTCGCTCTCGCCGCTCGACAGGATCACGCTCTTCCATGCGTACAGCTTTAGCTCGGCCCAGGTCGACATTTTCACGGCGCTGCTGAACGGCGCGACGCTCTACCCGTGGCACGTCAAGGTGGCGGGGATTGTGGGCATGGCGGAGTGGATGGCGCGGGAAAGGGTCACGGTCTTGAGCTGGTCGCCGACGCCGTTCCGCCACCTGATGGAGACGGTGCCCGAGGGGTACTCGGGGCCGCACGAGGGAGCCCAAGGGGACCA
>DATHUZ010000318.1:0-6078 GCA_035461725.1 Anaerolineae bacterium | reverse complement strand
AGGTGGAAGGGTTCCTGGACATGGCACGCCTGGTGTTGGCCGGGGCCGGGGTGACGGCGCTGGCCGCGAGCCTGGCGGCCGGCCTGCTGCTGGTGCGGCAGGTGGCGCGGCCGGTGCGCGAGGTAGAGGCGGCGACGCGCGCCATCGCCGCAGGTGATTTTGAGAGGCGCCTGGTGGCAAGGCGCGACGATGAGATTGGGCGCCTGGCAAAGAGTGTCAACCAGATGGCGGCCGACCTGGCGCGGCTGGAAGCGGCGCGCCGTGATTTTATCGCCCGCATCTCGCACGATCTGCGCACGCCCCTCACGGCCATCAAGGGGCTGGCGATCAATATGCAGGATGCGGCCCCGGAAGAGATGGTCCCCGCGTTGGTAATGGTGGATGAGCAAACGGACCGCTTGATCCGGCTGGTCGACGACCTGCTGACGCTGTCGCGCTTGCAGCGCGGCGAGATGCGCCTGCGGCGGGAGAGGGTGGAGCTCGCCGCCGTGGCCCGATCGGTGACTGCGCTGGCCCTGCCGCAGTCGGAGCGGCGGGGGGTGTCGTTCGAGGTGGCGTTGGACCCGGCGGCGGAGCCGGTGGTGGGCGATGCCGACCGGCTGCAGCAGGTGGTGGTCAACCTCGTCGACAACGCGCTGCGGGTGACAGAGCCGGGCGGGCACGTGCGCGTGACGGTGGAGGCGAGGGTGGGGGAAACGGCGCTGGTGGTGACCGACGACGGGCCGGGGCTGACCGAGGAGGAAGCGGCGCGCGCGTTCGAGCCGTACGCGCGTGGCGTGGGCGGGGGCGCGGGGCTGGGGCTGACGATCGCGCGGGAGATCGTGGCGGCGCACGGCGGGCGGATCTGGCTGCGGGCGAGGGACGAGGGGGGCGCGGAAGCAGGGTTTGCGCTGACGGCTGTGCCCGAAGCTTCGGGTGGTTAACAGTGTCAGTTACACAGAGATACACAGCGGTGGCACGGAGTGTGGGTTACGCAGAGATACACGGAGGCGACAGCCTTGTACCCAAGGACGAGATACACGGAGAGAAGAGAGGCGATGGAGGCCTGGCGGTGTTGGGCCTGAAAGGTGGCGATGGGGCCGAAAGTGAGGGTGCGTAAGGTGGTGAGAGGGCGGGCGTGGGAGCCCGCTTTGCTCTGTTTTCTGGCGGTGTTGGTGTGGACCGGTGGCTGTGCGGCGCCGCCGGTCTCTGTTTCTCCGGGCGCCGGCAGTGAGGGGGGGCTCGTGGTCGTGGGGGTGCCCGGCGAGGGGGGGCACCCGACACTGGCCGATTTCTGGGAGGGGCGGGCGGAGTTTGTGGTGGAGGTGCGCGATACGGGGCTGCCGCGGGGCGAGTCAGACACGGTGGTGATGGGCAATGGTGAGCTCTGGTCGTACCTGCACGCGAGCGAGCGGTCGGCAGGGATCGTGGACCGGTGCGGCGACCCGGTCGAGTTTCCGGGGTGCACGGTGGTGTACAAGAGCAGCGATGGCGGGCTCAGCTTTTCCCCACCCGATCCGCCGACCTGCCTGTTCGAGTGTGCCGCCTGCCCGTGCGAGGCGGACGTGGATCACGTGGTGCAGCAGCAGTATCCACGCGTGTTTTACGATGGCGAGACGATCTACCTGGTGTACGAGTACCTGGGGCGGGTAATGCTGCGCCGGTCGGCCGACGGGGTGACGTGGAGCGCGCCGGAGCGGGTGGACGAGACGGGGATCTGGAAGCAGTGGCTGCGGAGCTGCCCGTTCGAGGAGCGGATCGGGCCGCATCCGTACGTGCGCTACGATTACGAGTGCCTGGCGGGGGGGCCGCCGGGGATATGGGTGGAGGATGGCGTGGCGTATGTGTTCCTGGCGGTGGGGCAGAACCCGGGCGGGATGGGGTGCTACTTGGGGCCGGCGTGGGCCGACGCGGACAAGTACGGGCCGTGTCACTACAATCCACTCTTCTCGGGTGCGGCCGAATATGGGCCGCTCGACGTGAGCGGCCCGGCGGCAAACGCCTATTTCGACTTTCGGACGATCAGCTCGGCGGAGGTGGTCAAGGCCGGCGAGAGGTACTATATGCTGTACGAGGGCATCCGCGGGCCAGAGCCGGGAGAGGCGGGCGACAGCCAGTTCGGCCTGGGGCTGGCACGGAGCGCCGGCGACCGGATCGACGGCCCGTGGGAGACGTACCCGGGCAACCCGATCCTGGTCGACCTGCCGGGGAACATCGGGCTGGGGCACGCCGACCTGGTGGTGATCGACGGGCAGACGATCCTCTACACTGCGCTGGAGCGTAGCGCGCGCAGCCGGTTAGCACTCGTGTGGAGACGGTAATATGGCTGTAACATGGGTGTCACGGTGGGGAAAAGATTCCATGGTAGAGTGATACGTGATGTGTGATGTCACGCATCACGCATGGCGCGTCACTTACTATGGAAGGGAGGCAAGGCGATGAAGAGTCGATTGTGGGGGCTGGTAGCGCTCGTCCTGGTGGCAGGGTTGATCGCCGGATGTGGGGAGCGGGTCACGGCAGAGGAGATTGTGGAGCGGGTGCGCGAGACCGTGGACAGCACGCGCGACGCGCACGCGGTGGTAGTGGCCGACGCACAGGTGCAGGGTATGGCCCTGGCGGTGACGGCCGAGGTGTGGGAACAGATGCCGAACCGGTTTCGGGTGCAGGTGCTGGAAGCGTCGCAGCCGGAGCTGGTGGGGACGACGATGGTGACCGACGGCCAGCAGGCGTGGCTTTACGAGCCAACCGAGAACCGGGTGATGGTGGGCGCGGCGGGCGAGCTGGATATGCCGCTGCCGCAGGAGGTACTGGGGCACCTGCAGGAGGCGATCCAGGGCGTGCTCGACGCGAGCACCGTCGAGCTGTCGGGAGAAGAAACGGTCGCGGGGCATGACACGTACCGGCTGGTGCTGACGCCGAAAGAGGGGGCCGAAGCGCAGCCGGCGCTGCTGAGCAGCGGCACGACGACGCTGTGGGTCGACCAGGAAGAGTGGTTCGTGCTCAAGGTGCTGTTCGAGTCGGAGGCACTGGGCCGCGGCAGCCTGGAGGTACAGAGCTTTGAGCTGAACCCGGGACTGCCCGACGACCTGTTTACCTTCGAGATTCCCGAGGGTGCGGAAGTGGTGGATGTCAAGGCGAACGCGCCGGTGCATCTCAGCCTGGAACAGGCCAGGGCCCAGGCCGGGTTTCCGCTGCTGGTGCCCGCGTATGTGCCGGCGGGAGCGACGCTGATCGACGTGTACCTGGTGTCGGGCACGGTGGTCATGGACTATAATCACGCCAGCGAGGCCTCGTTTACCATTCTCCAGGCATCCCCCGCGCCGGAAGTTGAGGACACGCGCGAGGTGCCGGGAGTGGAGCGACAAGAGGTCACGGTCCATGGCCAGCCGGCGTGGCTGGTGACACAGCCGCAGATGGATCGCCGCTTTGTGACGTGGACGGAGAATGGCGTGTACATCAACATCGGCGGGCAGATCGGCGAGGAAGAGCTGTTGAAGGTGGCCGAGTCGTTGGAGTAGGGGAAGATTGGAAGGCTGGAAGGCTGGAAGGTGGCCGCGTGCTGTGTGCCCGGCCGACCTTCCAGCTTTCGGAGTGTAGAGGTTGAGCGGGGCTGAAGTAGTACTGGGAACGGCCGGGGTGGTGGTGCTTGCGACCGCGCTGGCGGGCGCCGGGGCGTCGGCGCTGGGGCGGCAGCGGTCGCGCGTGCAGGCGCTGGCCGGCATGGCGGCGCTGGGCAGTGGAGTGGCGCTGCTTTTTGCCCTGGCCGATGCGCTGCTCCTCTGGTCGCTGCCGCGGTTGGGACTGTCGTTTGGGCCGGTGCGCGGGCCGGCACTGGGGATCGTGTGGGTGGTACGACTCGGCCTGCTGGGGCTGGTTGGCCTGGTGGCCGTGCGAGCGAGGGGGCACAGTTGGCGAGGCGCAGCCGGCCTGTTTTTGCTCGCCAATCTCGCCTTGAGCGGCGGGGAGGTGTATGCCTACGTGGTCGAGCCGCTCTGGATCGAGACGACGTACCTGGAGGTGACGTCGGGCGACCTGGAAGCGAGCGCGCCCCCGGTGCGGATCGTGCACCTGACCGACCTGCACGTCGAGCGCTATGGGCCGCGGGAGGCGGCGGTGGCCGAGCAGGTGGCGGCGCTCGAACCGGATCTGATCGTGCTGACCGGTGACTATTTGAACATGTCGAACCTGTCGGACCCGGCCGCACTGGCGGGCTTTCGCAAGCTCGCCACGCAGCTCCACGCGCCGTATGGAGTGTACGCGGTGCGCGGGAACGTAGATCCGTGGCCCGAGCGGATGGCCGAGCTGGTGGAGGGGACGGGGATCACGTGGCTGGAGCAGGAGACGGCGGTGGTGGAGGTGCGCGGCCAGCGGCTGAGGCTGCTCGGCGTGGCGTGCAGTTGGCACGAGCAGAACATCGAGTGGCTGGCGCAGACGGCGGCCGGCGTGGCGCGCGACGAGTTCACGATCCTGCTCTTTCACTCGCCCGACCTGATCGCCGAGGCGGCGGAGCTGGGCATCGACCTGTACCTGGCCGGGCACACGCACGGCGGGCAGATCGCGCTGCCCTTTTACGGGCCGGTGATCACGTTTTCTCGATACGGGCGACAGTATGCCCGGGGCGAGTTCCAGGTGGACGAGACGACGATGTACGTCAGCCGCGGGCTGGGGTTTGAAGGAGGCGGTGCGCCGCGGGCGCGGTTCCTGGCCAGGCCGGAGATCGTGGTAGTGGAAGTGGGGGGGGCGTTTGAGCGGTAATACAGATGGGGCGCGCATTCGGGCGGTGGGTTTGGCGCGCGCGTTTGAGGTGGGAGAGACGCGCATCGAGGCGCTGCGCGGGATCGACCTGGAGGTGGCGGCGGGCGAGTTCGTGGCGCTGGTGGGGCCGTCGGGGTCGGGCAAGTCGACGTTCCTGAACCTGGTGGGCGGGCTGGACCGGGCGACGGCGGGCGAGCTGTGGGTCGACGGGGTGGAGCTGAGCGCGGGGAAGGAGAAGGCGCTGACCGAGCACCGGCGCACGCGGGTGGGGCTGGTGTTCCAGAGCTTTAACCTGCTGCCGCGGCTGACGGCGCTGGAGAACGTGGCGCTGCCGCTGATGTTCGTGGGTGTGCCGGAGGGGGAGCGTTTGGCAAGGGCGGAATCGCTGCTGCGCCAGGTGGGGCTGGGCGAGCGGCTGGCGCACCGGCCGACGCAGTTGTCAGGGGGTGAACAGCAGCGCGTGGCGATCGCGCGGGCCCTGGTGGCCCGCCCGGCGGTGATTCTGGCCGACGAGCCGACGGGCAACGTGGACAGCGTGACCGGCGGCGAGATCATGGCGCTGCTGCGCCGGCTGAACAGGGAGCAGGGGGTGACGCTGGTGCTGGTGACCCACGACGCCGAGGCGGCGGGGTTCGCCGACCGGATCGTGCAACTGCGCGACGGCCGGATCGTGGCGGAGGGGGCGGCGTGACGATTCGAGACGCGATGCGGACGGCGCTGGGGAACCTGGGGCGCCACAAGGCGCGCACGGCGCTGACGATGGTAGGGGTGATCGTGGGCATCCTGACGATCGTCACGATGGTATCGCTGGGCAACGGGGTGCGACGCGAGATGCGTGCCGCGTTCGACGTGGTGGGCATCGAGTCGATTCAGCTCCGCCCGGTGAGCGAGGACGTGGGGGACTATGCGCTGTTTGGCCAGAGGCCGCGCACCAAGCTGCTCACACCCGAGCTGGTGGACGCACTGCGAGCACGGGATGACGTGGTGAGCGTCGTCACCTTCCTGAACCTGGCGGGTGGATTACGGGCCACGTTCCGGCTGGATGGGCAAGAGGTGAGCGCCAGTCTGAACCAGTGGCGGCCAGCGGCCACCGGCGAACCCTTTGAAGTGCCGGTGCGCACGCTGGCGGGGGCCGGCGAGCCGCCGCCCGAGGGGGGCGCGGTGGTCGTGAGTGCCAGCCTGCTAGAGACGCTCGGCTACGAGCGGGACCAGGTGGCGAGCTTGTTGGGGCGCAGGGCCGAGATCGTGCTGTATGCACCGCGGGGAGAGTCGCAGACGATCCCCGTCACGATTGCCGGGGTGACGACCCAGAGCACGGATGTCGCGCTGGCCGAGGTGGACCAA
>DATHUZ010000317.1:0-1924 GCA_035461725.1 Anaerolineae bacterium | reverse complement strand
TCCCTGGCCAGCCACACCGCATCTTCTCCGCTCGCAGTCAACACCACCTGGTATCCGTCCAACACGAGCTGCCGACGCAGCAGCAGCCCCAGCTCGCGATCGTCCTCGACGACGAGGATTTTCGGCCGGCGTGTGACGATGGGGGTCGCCTCGGTCGTCAACACCCCGGCGTCAGGCGGTGGCAGTTCGGTGGAGGCGAGAGGAATGGTAAAGCTAAAGGTGGATCCGACCCCCACCTGGCTCTCGACCCAGATGTCGCCGCCCAGCATCTCGACGAACATCTTGACGATCGACAGGCCAAGGCCCGTGCCGCCCGCTTCCTGCACCACCGGGTGGTCGGCGCGGAAGAAACGATCAAAGATCCGGTCACAATCCTCCGGTGCGATGCCAATCCCCGTGTCTATCACGTCGATCTGCACAAAGCCATCGGCCTGCCGCGCCGACACGCCCACACGCCCACCGTCACGGGTATAGTGCCACGCATTCGCGACCAGGTTGGTCAACACCTGGGTCACACGGGCGGCGTCGCCCCTCACCTCCGGTAGATCTTGCGGCGGGTGCCACACCAGCTCCATGCTCTTTTCGCGATACTGCTCTTTGAACGAGGCCACGACACCGTTGATGAGATCGACAATGTCGAGTGCCTCGATCGTCAACCGGATACGGCCGGTCTCGATGCGCGAGATGTCGAGGATGTCATTCACCAATGCCGTCAGCCTGTCGGCGTTAGACTTGATGATCTGCAAAAAGTTGCGCTGCGCATCGGTCAGGCCGCCGGCCATGCCCAGGAACAACAGATCCGTATATCCTTTGATCGACGTCATCGGCGTCCGCAGCTCGTGCGACACGGTGGAGATAAACTCGTTCTTGAGGCGCTCCACCTCGGCCTCGCGGCTCACGTCTCGGATGGCAGCCACCAATCCTGGCGGCCCACCGAGCGAAACGATGAGCGGCGCGATCGTCACCGCCAGCACCCGGCGCGCTGCCTCCATGCGAATACTGGTCGCCAGAGGCTGCTCGCTCTCCCCTTCCACCTCCAGGCGCAGCCGGAGCTCGCGATAGAGCGCCTGTGCCAGGTCTCGCTCGGCCTGCGATTCGCCCAGGCCGAGCATGTGACGAAAGTGCTCTCCCTCGAGGGCGATCGCCGCAAAGCCCAACATCTCCTCTGCAGCCGGGTTGACGAGCAGCACACGCCCATTGTGGTCGAGCACCAACACGCCGTCGGCGATCGATTCCAGGATCGCGCGGCTCTTGGCCGCTTCCTCTTGCTGGGCATGCAGTGCCGTGCCCAACTGATCGGCCTGATCCGTAATAAAGGCATACAGGTCCGAGTTGTTGACCGCGATCGCCATCTGCGTCGTCGACGCCGTGACCAGTTGCAGATGCTCCGGCGTAAAGTACCCCACGTTGGGGTGGCCGAGCGTGATCACGCCCAGCACGTCGCCACCACCCAACGACAGGGGGGCAGCGACCACAGAGCGAATATTCAGCTCCTTATCCTCGCGCTGGACCCACCTGGGGTCGGTCGCGATGTCGTCGATCAGCACGGGCTCGCGGTGATCCAGCACCCAGCCGGCCAGCCCGATGCGCTGGCGCCAGCGTGTTGGTTTGCCATCACGCGGCAGTTGCCGGCCCTTTTCCAGCGTTGCCCGCAGCGTCAGCAAGCCGGTCTCCTGATCGAGCAACATGATCGTGCCGTGCGCCACGCCCAGTGCTTGGGCAAAAAGCTGCAGAGCGCGCTGCAGCACGCGCTCCAGCTCGAGCGTGGCACCCAGCTCACTCGTAATGCGGTACAGCGTCTCAACCCGGTCTCGCTCGACACGCAGATCGTCGAGTGCTTTTTCCAGGTCGCGCGTGCGCGCCTCGACCATCTCTTCCAGCTCGCTGCTAAAGTGAACGATCTGCTGGTACAACTGCGCGTTGC
>DATHUZ010000316.1:0-3112 GCA_035461725.1 Anaerolineae bacterium | reverse complement strand
GAATACCCTTGGTGTACAATTCCATGGCGGTGGCGATGGTCAGGCCCGTCGAGATCGTATCGAGGCCGAGCTCGTTGCACAGGTAGTTGGCCTTGGTGATCGCCGCCATGTTGTCGACGCCGCACGCGGAGCCGAGGGAGCCGATCGACTCGTACTCGGGGCCCTCGCCCTCGCCGGCGTACTTTTCGCCCCACTTTTCGCCGTCGACCCTGGTGAGGCGCGCGCAGGCGAGCGGGCAGGCGTAGCAGGCGGTGTGGCGGATGAGAAAGTGCTCTTTGAGCGTGGGGCCGTTGATGCGCGGCGTGCCCTCGAACTGGCCGTACTGAAAGTTGAACGTGGGCAGGATGCCGGCCTCGTTGGTCACGTCGGGCACGTACGACGTGCCATAGATGCGCATCGTCGCTCCCTTTTTGATGTCGCCCGCCAGCTGCTGGTTCGCCTCGCGCACCACGGCGCGGAGCGCTTTTTCGTCGTACAGCGCCGGATTCCGGTCGCCGCGCGCCGCCACCGCCTTCAGATTCTTGGAGCCCATCACGGCGCCCACGCCAGAGCGCGCCGCGGCCCGGTGCTTGTCGTTGATGATGGCCGCCACCAGGGCGAGGTTTTCACCCGCCGGCCCGATGCAGGTGATGCGCACGTCGCCGGCCGTCTCGGCGCGCACCGTGTCGTCGGTGGCGTGCGTGTCCATGCCCCAGATGTGACTCGCGTCGCGCAGCTCGGCCTGGCCGTCGTTCAGGTAGAGGTAGACGGGCGTGGGGGCCTTGCCCTCGAAAATGAGCATGTCGTAGCCGGCGCGGCGCATAAAGGTGGGAAAGTCGCCGCCCGAGTTCGAGTTGGCCAGCGCGCCGGTGAGCGGTGATTTGGTGATGACCATGTAACGGTTGCCGGTGGGAGCCGGCGTCGCCGTCAGGGGGCCGGCGGCCATGATCAGTACGTTCTCGGGCGAGAGGGGATCGGCCTGGGGGTCCATCGACTCGATCAGGTACTTGATCGCCAACCCACGCCCGCCGATGTACTTTTTGGCCTCTTGCTCGGTGAACGTCTCTTCCTGGATCGATCCTTCTGTCAGGTTGACGCGCAAGATGCGTCCATGCCAGCCGTACATGTCTCGCTCCTTTCAGTTTTCAGTTACACAGAGACACACAGAGATGCACGGAGATACACGGAGAAAAACAGGATATTCTCCTATGTTTCTGTGCGTCTCTGTGTTCCATGATCAACCACCGCCAACGGCGGGGAAAACGGTCAACACGTCACCGTCGGCCAGTACCTGGTCGTGCACGGCGTGGCGGCCGTTGACGAAAAAGGTGTAGGCGTCACCGTGCGGGATGGGCAAGCGCGGCAGTACCTCGTCCACGCGGGCGCCGCGTGGCACGTCGAGAGGGTAACTTGAATCGTTGCCCCGCTCCTCGGGCAGGTATTGGCGGTAGCTGGCCAACAACCGGATCGTGAGGTTCACACCCGCTCCGCCATGGGTCACTCTTCAGCAGGCAGCGGCTCGACCAGCTCGCAGCCCTCCTGGTCGGGCCTGTTCACCCGGCGGCTGACGGCGTACATGGCCATCTCTTCGGGTGGGAAGGGACGCGTGATCAGCTCTTTCAGGCGCGTCGTATCGTTCACGTCCAGGGCGAGCCAGAGGTCATAGTGGTCGGGATGGATGATGGCGGGCATGCGTGGGTGGACCGGGCGGACCAGCTCGTTCGAATCGGTGGTGATGATGGTGCACGATTCGACGGCCCGCTCCTCGTCTTCCTTGTCCTTCCAGAACTCCCACAGGCCGGCAAATCCAAACACATTGCCGTCCTTCATCTTGATATAGTAGGGCTGCTTCTGGCCGTTTTCGGTGCGCCACTCATAAAAGCCGTCGGCTAGCACGAGGCAACGGCGCTTTTGGAAGGCGTAGCGAAAGGCGTTGCTCTTGTCGACCGTCTCGGCCCTGGCGTTGATCATCTTGTAGCCGATCTTGGGATCGTCCGCCCAGAAGGGGATGAGCCCCCACTGCAGTAACACGAGCTCGCGCCCACCGTTTTCCTTTTCCGCGCGCACCGCTGCCACCGCCTGTGACGGCGCGATGTTGTAGCGCGCCTCGACGCCCGAGACGTCGGTGATGCTGAATTGTTTCACCAGGTCTTCGACCGGCGTTGCCAGTGTAAAGCGTCCGCACATGGTGCGTTTTGCTCCTTTTCTAGGGTTCAAGGTTGGTGCGTGACACGCCGTTGGACTGCCTCGGCGGTGAGGGTGAACCTATTGTAGCACAGCCGGCGCGCGGCGTCAACGATGGGCATTTGTGGCGCCACGGCTGCTGCCAGGTCTGGCGTGGTGTCGGACACGGATTTTCACGGATAGCACGGATTTTGCAGGCATTCGTTCGAGACGTACGGCGAATTGCCAATCCGTCGTACGTCCCCATGCTGTTGTGGCTGATCCGTGCAGATCCGCGTGAATCCGTGTCCCGAGTCGAGATCCGAGTCGTCGGTCAGGCCGGCGTTTGCCGGTGGGCGGGGATCGACAGCGCCTGGCCGCCGGCCTGCACGTCCCAGCGCGGCAGCCAGGCCAGGCCAAAGAGGTCGATCTGCACGTCGGCGCGGCGCGGGCGCACCTCTTCTGATTCCCAGTCGTCGGCGCGGCCGGCCCACTGGGCTGCCAGATCCTCCAGGGCCCGCTCCATCTCTCCCTGCACCTCTTCGAGTTGTTCTTCGAGCTCGGCGATCGTCTCCTCCGACTCTTTGATGTCGGCCCTGGCCTTGCTGGTCATGCGCCGCTTGGTGCTGGCCTTGGACAGACGACTCGACGAGCGGCGCCCGGTGAGTAGGCCGAACACCGACTCGGCGCCCGACAGCAGCTCGTCCTGCTTGCGCGCCTCGTGCTCGGCCTTGTCCTCCTCCAGCTCACGCTCTTCGCGCTGCAGGCTGGTTTCGAGGCGCTTCAGGTCGCGCTCATATTTTGCCTTGACCTTGTCGGCTTCGGCTTCTTGCGCGTCTTTGGCCGCGGCCTGGCAGCGCCGCCGGAAGGCATCCTCGGTTTCGTCGAATTCGGAGTAGAGCTTGAGGTGTGGGTTGTACCAGAGTGTCTGCACCGAGTTGCGGTAGAGATGGTCGCCGAACTCGCGCTC
>DATHUZ010000315.1:0-11824 GCA_035461725.1 Anaerolineae bacterium | reverse complement strand
GTCCTCGGCTTTGGCTACGGCTGGCGCGCGCTGGGGTTGGTGCTGCCGCCGCGGCGCGTGTGGGCGGCGGCGCTGGGCGTGATTCTGCTCAACGTGGTAGCCATGGTCCTATTTCAGCTCCTGCCGCCCGGCGAAGGTGTGGCGCCTGGCGGGGCGGACCTGGCGCAAGAGATCACCGGCCCTGTGGCCGCCTTTGCCCTGTTGGTGGGCCTGCTTTTGCGCGCGGCAGTCCCCGAAGAGCTGGTGCTCCGCGTGGGCATTCAGCCCCGGCTGGTGGCGCTCCTGCCGGTTGGCTGGGCGATCCTGATCCAGGCGCTTCTCTTCAGCGCCGGGCACCTGCCGCAGGAACTGCTGAGCTACGGCCGGCCCCTGCTGTTGAGCCTGGGGTACCTGCTCCCGATCGAGAACGGGCTGATTGCCGGATACTTCTGGCACCGCACCCGAAGCTTACCGGTGCTGTTGCTTCTTCATCTCTTTGCGTTTCCACGGTTCGGGGTGTGATCGCACAAAGGAGGCACTTCTATGGCAGAAAAAGCGCGGGTTGCCGTGCTGCACACGCAGCCGGAAACGGTACTGGAAGACTACCGCCGGCTGTTCGAGTTGGCGGGCGGCGCTGAGGCGCTGCGGCGGGGCACGACGACGATCCTGAAGGACAACATCTCGTGGCATTTTCCAATGCCGGGCGCCAACACCACACCGTGGCAGCTCGAGGGCACGATCCTGGCCCTGCGTGCGGCGGGGTTCGACGACCTGGCTTGCGTGCAGAACCAGACGGTGGTCACCGACGCGTTCAAGGGCGAGGACCTGAACGGCTATGTGCCGATCTTTCGGCGCTACGACATCCCCGTCCTCTACAACTTTCGTCCGCAGGATATGGCCTGGGTGCCGTACAGGCCCAAGGCGCAGATGCTGGCGCTCGACCACATCTACCCCAAGGGCATTTACCTGCCCGACTATTTTTTCGGCAAGAACATTGTCCACCTGCCCACCGTCAAGACGCACATGTACACCACCACCACAGGCGCGATGAAGAACGCCTTCGGTGGGCTGCTAACAAAGTACCGCCACTACACCCACTCCTGGATCCACCAGACGCTGGTCGACCTGCTGGCGATTCAGCAAGAGATCCACCCCGGCATTTTCGCCATCATGGACGGCACGACGGCGGGCAACGGGCCGGGCCCGCGGATGATGCAGCCGGTGGTCAAGAACGTGATCCTGGCCTCGGCCGACCAGGTGGCGATCGACGCCGTGGCGGCCAAAATGATGGGCTTCGAGCCGCTCGAGATCGACTATATCCGGCTGGCGCACGAGCGTGGCCTGGGCGTGGGCGACGTGCGCGAGATCGAGATCGCGGGCGACGTGGTCGCCTTGGACGACGTGGCGGGCGACGGCTGGGGGTTCAAGGTGGGCTACTGCTCGCACAGCTTTTTGGCCTGGCTGGCCTGGTATGGCCCGACGAGGGTATTGCAAAAGGCCGTGCTGCGCACACCCCTGGTAGCCATCCCGACCCTCATCGGCGAGATCGAGCAGGACTATCTCTACTGGCCGCTCAAGTACCGGCACGTCGCAGCCCGCTGGCGCGAGAGCACGACCTGGGGGCGGCTGTTCGAGCAGTACCGGCACCAGGGAGTGCTGGCGCAGGAGCTGACCATCGATGCTGCCTGAACCGGCCCTCCGCCGCCTGCTCGACCGGCTCGACGGCGCGTCCCGCCTGGAGGACGGGGGGTGGGAGGGCTGGGAGGTGCGCCGCATCGACGGCGGGCGCAACAGCCTGCTCTACCGGGCCGTGGCACCGGGACACGACCTCGCCATCAAGTTCGCCATGGATGACTGGCGTGACAGGGTGGGGCGCGAGTACAATTCGCTCGCTGCCCTGCGCCGCGCCGGGCTCGACGTGGCGCCGGAGCCTGTCCTCCTCGACCGTACGCGCTACGGCACGCCGCTGGTCGTGCAGACGTGGCTTGCCGGAGACAAGGCGGCCGCGCCGGACGCCGATGACGGCTGGGGGGGCTGGCGCAGCACCTGGCGCACGTGCACCGCGTGACGCCGGGGACGACTGGTATAGAGCTCCCCGCATGCACCGTCTATGCACGGACCGCCGAGGAGGCCAGGGAGCGGGTGTGGGATCAGCTCGCCTTCATCCCCGACCCGGCGCTGCCGGCCGGCCTTCGTGCACTACTCCGCACGCTAGAGGCGGCCGAGTTTCCCAACTGGCCGCCGTCGCCCGTCACCCTCTGCCGGCTCGACAACCACCTCGACAACTATATTCGTCGGCCGGGCACCTGGGCGTCGGTCGACTGGGAATATAGCGGCTGGGGCGATCCGGCGTTCGACGTGGCGAACCTGGTGACGCACGTGTCGTGGATCGGCGTGCCACAAAAGCGCTGGGTCTCGTTCGTGGACCGCTACTGCGCGCTGGTCGACGACGACACGGCGCCGGTGCGCATCCGCGCGTATTGCCAGATCCTGATCGTGTGGTGGGCGGCGCGGCTGGCGCGCTACCTGTACGAGATCCCGAACGGCAAGGACAGGCGCCTGGTCGACTGGCCTGCCGGCTGGCAGGCCGACATCGAGGCCAAATACGCCCACTATGTGGCGCTGGCGCAGCAGGTTGGTGGTGAGAGAACTTGACGCTGCTCAGGCCAGATTGACCCAGCCGACCTTGTGCAGCAACTCGAAAAAGCGCAGCAACAGCTCCACGTCGCGCACCCCCGCCTCCATCTCCACCAGGTCCGCGATGTCGAGCACGCTGCGCTCGCCATCGGCCCAGTAGACGCCAAGCGACGTGAGGGTGTGCGCCTGGCCCTTGCGCTCCTTCTGAAGTCCACGCCACAGGTCGAGGTCCTCTGGGCTCAGGCGGGCCTGTAGCTCCCGCAGGCCCGGGGGCCCTGGAAGCCGGCGCACAGGGATGAGGGCAGCGGCCTGCTGTTCCAGATCGGACAATTCCTCTTTCGCTGCTGCCGGCAACCCCTCCAGGCCAAGCTGTACGGCGCGCAGCCCGGCCGCCTCGCGCACCCAATCGAGCTCGCGCGCCGCCGCCGCAGCCGCCTGCCCGCACAGGTCGTCCACCAGGCACTCCACCGGCCCGAGCCGCTCCAGCGTGCGCAGCGCCGCCTGCTGGCGATCGAGGAGGTAGGCGAGGCGACGGTCGGCGACGGCGAGACAGCGCGCGAGTGCATCCCCCTCTTGCACTTTCATCAGCTCGGTCACGGCGTCCTGCGCGGCCGCGGCCACCTGCGCTTTAAAGCGCGCGGTCATTTCGTACCCGAGCCACGTCGCCTCCTGAGTACCTGCGCACGCAATCCAGTAGGCGTAGGCCGCGCTCAGGGCGCCGGCGCGCGCCAGGCTCTGCGGGTCGACGCGGTCAGGTGTGTCGGCCGAAGTGTGATAGTAGCGGTCGGGCCACTGGATGAGCATCGGCATCGGCACGCCGACGGTGGGATCGGAAAAGATATAGTGGTCGCTGCCGCCCGAAAAGGGCACCTCGGCCTGGCGATAGAGTGGATAACCGCCCAGGTTGGTGTGGCTGCGTGAGATGCCCGTCATGCCCTCGAGCGCCGGCATCTCGTCGCGCAACCACGTGAGCAGCGTGGGCGTGAAGGAAGCGGCGGCCGCCGGAGGACACTCGATGAGCCAGGAGCTGCCTGTCTGGTCCTGGCTCTCGCCTACCATGTCGAGGTTGAGGCCGGCAACCATGCGCGGCGCCCCTTCGTCGCGGCCGGAGAGGTAGGCCAGGCTGCCGGTCATCTCGGGCAGCCACAGAAAGCGGATGGTGCGCCTGGGCCGCGCAAGCTGACCCGCGCCGATCAGGGCGCTCAGTACCCGTGCCGCTTCAAAGGCCGCCGCGGCGCCTGAGGCGTTGTCGTTGGCCGACGGCCGCGGGTGGCACAGGTGTGCCACGACAACCACCTCTTCCTCGAGCTCTGCGCCGGGGATGACCGCCGATAGCACCTCGAGCTGGCCGTCGTACAGCCGGCTTTCCACATGCGCGCGGACCCGGACGGGTGCGTCGCCCGCCTGGATCATCTTGCGCAGCGCGCGCCCCTGCCGTGGGGTGAGCACAAAACCAAAGGCTCGTGGCTCGCCGGCATCCCACCAGAAGGAGGTGTACTGCCGCACGTCGTCGAGGTCGCCCTCGCGGCGCACCGGATCGACCAGGCGCATGCCGTCGAAAAGGATGCCTGCGGCACCGTGCGCGACGGCGAGTTTTCGCACCGACTGCACGTCGCCGCGTGTGAGGACCAGCTTGCCGGTGACGTCCCTGTCCTGATACGCCTTTTCGTCCGTCTCGTCGTCGAGCACGACCACTTCAAGCTCGCCATCGAAGGAGGTGCTGCGCTGAATGAGCGAGATGGGGCACGCGCGATAGTCGGCCAGGATCGGGTCGAGGCCTCGTGGCGGCGCGGGGGATATCAGCTCCAGCGAGGCGCCGTCGCAGGCCCACTCCTGAAAGCTCGACGAAGCCCAAAAAGAAGTGGACTCGTCGGCAGGATAGGTCAAGACCTCAGCCTCGACGTTGGCGAGGGAGAGCTGGCGGCACAGCCAGCTTGCCGCGTCACGGTGTCCAGGGCTGGCCTGGATTCGGTGGTAACCGCTCAGGTCCACCACGGTTTGCCAGGCGGCATCACCCGAATAGTGCCGCCAGATCCTTTCAAAGAGGGGGCGAAAATCAATCATCTCGAACCTTTCCGGTCCTACCCGGTCAATGCGATGGCGAGGATGATGAACTGAAAGACAGCCTGAAACAGCCCGCCGGGGACAGCGGGCAGGATCGACTCCAGGCGGTAGATGCGCTGCACCAGCAGGGCGGTGAGCAGCACCGACCAGAGCACGGCGAGCAGCCCGAGGATGGCTGCCAGGAAGCCGAGCCCGGCGGCCATGAGCATGGCGATGGGCAGGCCCAGGAGGGCGCGTGGGAGCTGGACCATCGGATAGATCAGCCCCGCCGCTCGAAACTCGAACTCGCCGGGCAGCAGCTCGCCGAGGGCGTACAGATAGAGCGCACCGATGAGCCACTCCAGTGCGATCAAGAGGATGATGGCGAAGGGAGACCACCATGCCCCACCGCGCAGCACGAGCTCCAGGAGCTGGCTGACGATCAAACCGAGCGCCACGGCGCCCATCGCCTGGAACGACAGGTCAAAGGGCCAGCCCTCGGTCTCGGCCTGTTGGACCAACCCGTCTACCGTTTCGACAGGGTTGAGCGCGAGGGCGGCCGGTGGCGAGAAGAATGCGTCGTCAAAGAGAGCGCCGGGTGCGACCTTTTTCACGTCCTCGTAGACGCGCAGCATCAACGGTCGAAAGTCGCGGATGTCCGACGTAAAGAGGACACCGGGATCGTATCCGGCACCGGACATCATGCTTACGAGGCGCGGGCCGATGCTCCACCGCGTCCAACGCCCCTGGAGAATGACCAGGCGCCGAGGTGAGTCGCCCTCCTGCGCCTTGCCCACCGTGGCGATGCGCACGGTGTGAACGGTGGCCCAGGGCACCACCTGCCAGCGGCGGAAGCGGTGCACGGCGAGCCCGTCGTTCACCAGGCCCAGGTCGGGAAGCAGGTCGTACACAATGCGAATTGCCCAGTAGGCCAGCAGGAGGCTGACGTGCGCGGCGATCAGGGAGCGCAGCGGCTGCGCCGCGAGTGCATCGAGCAATACCGGCCCCCACGCGCTGCCCTGCGGCACGGCGGTGACCGCGTCGACGACGGGCCGGATAAAGCGGATCCAGGCCAATACCCAGTTGCCCAGCGCACCCACTGCCAGCACCATGGCGAATACGACGCGCGCCAAGCGCATCGGCCGGGGGTAGCTCAGGACGTAGGTCGGCCGCTCGTCACCTGCGAGTGTCCTCATCGTCCCTCTCGCTCATGCCCCTATTATGCCGCCATCTGCCCGCTCTGTCAAACTGGGCAGAGGATGCGTGCACGCTCTAGAAATGCTTTTCGAGGAACAGTGCCTCGTCCACCAGGCCGTGAGCTCGATAAAACCTCTGTGCCCCCTCGTTGCCCGGCATCGTCGTGACCGAGACCTCGACACAGCCCAGCGCTTTCAGGTGATGCAGCAGATGATCGATCAGCACCCCGCCTACACCCCGGTCGCGGTAGCCCGAAGATACGACCAGCTCGTCGATGCTGGCCGAATAGCCAGCGTGGTAGAGGTTGGGCCGGACAGAGTAGCTGATCAAGCCCACGGCCTCGTCGCCGATCTCTGCCAGCAGCACCCCATTCCCAGGTGCATCGAGAAAGCCCATGGCGTATGTCTCGGTGATCGGCGTGGTCTCGCCGTCGGCCGCTGCCAGCTCGCGAATGAGGCGCACTACGGCGGCCGCGTCCTCCGGGCTCGCCTCTCGCACCACGACCCGGCTGTGTGTGAGCTCTCCGGCCATTGGCACTCGCCTCCCTGTAGATCGGTGACTCACGCAGGCGACGGCACGAGCGCCATGAGGCCTGCGCGATTTCTTGGCGGTTTCGAGTGTACTCGAGTTTGAAGGCTTTGACAAATAAGAAGAGGGTGCGAACAGAACGCCATGCCGGCCTGCCACACCTCACGGACCGTTCGCGATCCCCGCCCGGAGCGCATAGAGTGTTGCCTGCGTCCGGTTGGCCAGGTGCAGCTTGGCGAGGATGTTGCTGACGTGCTTGCGCACTGTGCGCTCGCTGACCACGAGCTCGTCGGCGATCTCTTGATTGGACAGGCCGCGGGCGACCAGGCTCAATACTTCGACTTCGCGCCCGGTCAAATCTTTACCGTTCTCCAGCTCGTCGGGAGGTCCGTGCAGTTCGGCGATCACTTTGCGGGCGATGGTGGGGTGCAGCGACGACTCGCCATGATAAATGTCACGAATCGCCTGGAGCAGGTCGTGCGGTGACGTATCCTTGAGCAGATAACCGAGGGCGCCCGCCTTGATCGCAGGAAAGACGTTTTCGTCCTCGGCAAAGCTGGTGAGCACCAGGATGCGAGCGTGCGGGTTATCGGCCTTGATAGCCGGGATCGCCTCCAGCCCTCCCTGGCGCGGCATGACGAGGTCGAGCAAGATGACGTCGGGCCGGAGCGAGCGGGCCAGCCGGACAGCCCCGAGTCCGTCACTTGCCTCTCCTACCAGGTCGATGCCAGGCTCGGTTTCGATCAATGCGCGCAAGCCCTCGCGCACGATGGCATGATCGTCGGCAACAAGCACAGTAATACGGTCCGAGTCCCTCACCGTCGTTCCTCCCTCGTGAGTGGCAGCCGGACGACAGCGCGTGTACCGTCACCCGGTTTCGAATGAATCGTGAACGTGGCGCCGATCTGGTCGGCGCGCTCTCTCATGCTGATCAGGCCCTGCCCGCCTCCACTCTCCACCGCGGCAAGATCGAACCCGGCCCCGTTGTCACGCACCTCCAGCAAGAGATCCCGGTTCTCGGCGCGCAGCCGGACGGTCACCTCGCTCGCCGCTGCGTGTTTCAAGGCGTTGTTCAAAGCTTGTTCAGTGATGCGGTACAAAGCTTCTTCGACATCAGACGGCACGAGAACCGAGCCATCGACGAGGAGGCGTGCACCAATGCCGGCACGCGCTTCGACCGCATCGAGCCGCCTCTGCAGCGCGCCGGCCAGCCCCTCTCTTTCCAATACAGGCGGGCGCAGCTCGTACACCAGCAGGCGCATCTCTCTCAGCGCCTGCTGGCTTCGCTCACCCAAGCGCTCGAGGAGTGCGTTGACACGCGGTGTGTCACCTGTCCTTATCAGGCGAAGCGCGGCCTCGGTGAGCAGTGTCATGCTAAAGAGAGACTGAGTGACCGAGTCGTGCAGCTCGCGTGCGAGCCTGGCCCGCTCGTCGCTGACGGCCGATTCTCGTACCTGCTGCCGCAGCCACGCACTCTCGATGGCGAGTGCTGCCTGATCGGCAAATGCCACCGCCAGGTCGATCTCTTCCTCAGATGCCTGCCGGGGGTCGGCGTAGTAGAGCACTATCGCACCGTACACGTCGCCTTTCACGATGAGGGGTACGGCGAGCAGTGCCTGGCAGCAATCGGGCATGCAGGCCATCGGGATGGCGGGGGGAGTACCGCCGGCTTCCAGCCGATTCGATATCGCAATCGGCGAGCCCTCGTGGAGGGCCGTCGCAAGGTGAGGGGGAAACCGTGCCTGCGAGATCTCGGCGGCGGTGGTACCCTGCACGGTCTGGATCTGCAAGTCGCCATCGCTTTCCTGAAGGCGATAGATCGCGCTCGTGTCGCTGCCGAGCAGGCGGCTGGCGCCGGTGACGATGTGATCCAGGATCTCGTCCAGTGGAAGTCCAGAGTTGAGAATGGTGAGCATGTCACGCAAGCTTTCAGCGATCTGGCGCCGCTGCTCGATCTCCCAGGTCCGCGCGGCTACATGCGCTTCGAGCGTGCGAGAGTGCTCTTCAAGCTGCACGTAGAGCTGCTCGAGCTGCTGCTGGCTTGCACTCAGCGCCTCGTTAGCACGGTCCAACTCGATCGTGCGCTCGTGCACGCGTGTCTCGAGCTCGTCGCGTAGCTGCTGGAGCGCCTCCATTGCCTCCACGCGCTCGGTGACGTCCTCCGTATGTACGAGCACCAGGTCGGGGGGTACGAACCCGTAGGATACGGCCAGGAGCCGGGTGGCGTCGACGCTGCGATAGTGGTAGAGCATCTCGCGCCGAAAGGAGCGCTGCTCGCGGTAGCACCGCCACATCTCGGCGATAATATCCGGTTCGTCGCTGTACAGCTCGCTCAGCCGGGTGCCGAGCAGGTCGACGACGCGGCCTTGTGTGATCTCGGCAGCAGCGTGGTTATAGTCTTCCAGGCAAAAGTCATCGCCGGCCTTGCGCCAGCTATAGACCGGGATGGGCAGGCCCTTGTACTGCGCTTTGAAGCGCAGCTCACTCTCGCGCAACCTTTCCTCGGCGCCGATCCGATCGGTCACGTCGCGCGAGGCGGCCACGATGCCGGTGACTGCTGGATTGTCGAGGAGGTTACGTCCGACTGATTCGAGCCAGCGCCAGGATCCGTCGCGGTGGCGAAACCGAAAGGTGTCCATCGCACACGCCTTCGGTTCTCGCACCACGCGGGCCAGGTTTTCGTGCATGCCTGGCCGGTCGGCCGGGTGGATAAAGTCAAACATGTTCTGGCCGACAAGCTCAGATGGCGCGTAGCCCAGTATCCATTGGTGCGAGGGGCTGGCATACGACAGGATACCTTCTGCAGCTACGACACTTATCAGATCGGAGGCATACTGGAAAAGGGCGCGGAAGCGCTCCTCCTCTCGATCCGTGGTGCGCATTTCTTCAGTTAGGGCGGAACCGTCGTCGTCGACAGAGGAGCCGGTTGCACGGCTCACGTTCGTCTCCTCTGGCTGCTGCGCGTCCGGTCTGCGGGCACACAGCAAGCTCTAGTCTATGGAAAATGCTGCCGGCCGCGAGCAGAAGGGGTACTCTGGGCAGCCGTGCCGTCGATGGTGGCACATGCGCTGTGCCGGGTCGAGTCTGTTCCCGGTTCTGCATCGACTGTGGCAATTATACCATATAACGGACTTGGTTGCACGTCAGATCAGGCACGGTGCGAGGGTGGAGAAAGCAGGTGTGACGTGGATCAAGCAACCTGGGTAGAGGACTTTTGGGATGAAACCCCTCCGGAAGCACGTCGAAAAGGCCGATGCGCTCAGCAGAGATCGACGTATCGTTTTTGACACCGGTCCTCGATGGCGGTCGAGATCACGGCAGGTGCACCTGAAAGCCGGCAGAGAGCAGGTCGGCAGGATGGGATGAGCCGCCGGCATAGATACTGTAGGTGCCGGGCTCGACGGACCACTTTGAAGTGCCCACATCGTAATAGGCCAGGCGCCTGACAGGAAGATCAAAGGTCACCTGGCGCGTCTCGCCCGGGTTGAGGGGCACGCGTACAAAAGCCTTTAGCTCGCGCGGCGGGCGATTGACGGCCAGGCCAGGGCAGCCGGCGTAGAGCTGGACCACTTCTTCTCCCTGGTGTTTCCCTCTGTTGGCCACGTCGACACAGACCACCAGTGTATCTTCCGGGCCCACGACCTCATTGGAAACGCGCAGGTTGCCATACTCATAGTTGGTGTAGCTCAGGCCAAAGCCAAAGGGGAAGGCCGGCTCGTGGCCCGCACTGTCGAGCAGGCGATAGCCGTGCAAGAGGTCATATTCGATCTCGGTGGCGGTGCGGTCAAAGAAGGGCAGGTGACTGGCCGACCGGGGAAAGACGCAGGGCAGCTTGCCGCTCGGGTTCGCGTTGCCAAACAAGAGATCGGCCAGGGCGTGACCTCCCTCCATGCCGGAATACCAGGCCATTAGAATGGCCGGCACCTGTGCGCGCCACGCCTCGGTGACCACGGCACTGCCGCCGACAAGCACGACGACGGTGTGTGGATTCGCCGCCGCCACCGCCTGGATCAGGCGCTCGTCGTGCGGTTCGAGTGCCAGGCTCGCGCGGTCGCCCCCCCGCGCCTGGAAGGGGCTGCCCATGTACTCACCCTCATCCTCAAAGGTGTAGCCGGCTACGAGCAGGGCGGCGCCGGCACCGCTCACCAGTCGCGCCGCAGCGGACACGTCGTGCCCGTCGTCATAATCGACCGTCACTTTGTCACCCACGGCCGCCCGCATACCCTCCAGGGGCGTGACGACGTAGGGGGGACGGACCTGGCTGCTGCCATGGTCGCCCGTGTTGGGCAGTGCGGCGAGGTGTCCAACCACCGCCAGGCGCTCGATCCGCGTGAGGTCGAGCGGAAGTACGGGGGCGCCATCGACCGGCTCGTTTTGGAGCAGCACCATCGACTTGACGGCTGCTTCGCGCGCGAGGGCCACGTGCTCTGGACACACCAGCGCGCCGGGGCGGTAGCGGGCCGGCTCTCCGATCTGTGCGAACTCGAGCCTTTTCCGGAGCAGGCGCAGCACGGCCTCGTCGATGACCGCCTCTGCCACCTGCCCGCGGCGCACGGCTCTGCGCAGCCGGCGGCCAAAGTGGATCGTGACCGGCATCTCGACGTCGAGCCCGGCAGTGGCGGACAGGGGGGTGTGGGTGCCAAACACAAAGTCAGAGATGACAAACCCGTCAAAGCCCCACTCGTCCTTCAGGATGTCGCGCAGCAGGTGACGGTTCTGGTCACAGTGGGCTCCATTTACCTTGTTATAGGCGCTCATCACGGCGGCGGCACCCTCGTCGACGCAGCGCCGGAAGTGGGGCAGGTAGACCTCGCGCAGTGTCCGCTCGTCGAGACGAACGTTCACCTTAAAACGCGTGTTCTCGATGCTGTTGCAGGCATAGTGTTTGATGCACGCCATGACGTGGCGCTGCACGCCGCGTACTAATGCGGCACCCATCTCGCCCAGGTGGTGCGGGTCCTCCCCGTACGTTTCCTGGGCGCGGCCCCACGCCGGGTGACGGAGAAGGTTGATGCATACACCTCCGAAAAAGTTGGCGCCCTGCGCCCGTGCCTCGACGCCAATCGCGTCACCGATGCGCGCTTCGAGATCCACGTCCCACGAGGCACCGCGTGCCATGGGCACGGGGAAGCAGGTCGAGCTGCCCACCACCACCCCGCGCGGTCCGTCGGCGAAACGAATTCCAGGGATCCCGAGGCGCAAGTTCTCGCCGGCGGGGTAAGGCATGGCGTTGTAGCGGCGCATCATGGCGAGGATGCCGCGCACTGTGGGCATGTCGCCCGACATCTGGTCGATCTTTTCATCCAGCGTCATGGATTCGAGGAGCCGGCGCGCCTTTTCCTCGATCTGGGCCGGTGTCAACGTTTCACCCGTGTCGAGCTTGCCCCAGGTACCGGGCACGGTTCGGACCTTGACCATCTGTTCCCCTCAGGTGCGGATA